>WQXW01000017.1 GCA_009781575.1 Solirubrobacterales bacterium | reverse complement strand
GGGTCTCGAACACCGGGGCTTCGAACACACCTGTCGGAGGCAGCGTTGGGGGATTCAAAAAGAGGATTCGTTCCGCGCGGAACCAATCCAAAAAACAAAACACGAAACGCCCGGAGCTGGACGACCGGCGCGGCGTGTCGGGAGGAACGTTCATGGGCATGCCGCTAGTCGATCCCCGCGTCGAGCGGTACGCGCTCGAGCACACGACCGTGCGCTCCGCGCAGATGGAGGAGCTGGAGCGCGAGGCGCGCGCGGCGCTGCCCTCCCCGCAGATGCTCTCCGGGCGGGTGGTCGGGTGGCTGCTGGAGATGCTCGTGGCCTCGCTTCGCGCGGAGCTCGTGCTGGAGATCGGCACCTACGCCGGTTACTCGGCGCTGGCGATGGCGGGCGGGCTGGCGCCGGGTGGGCGGCTGATCACGTGTGAGATCTCCGAGGAGTACGCCGCGTGGGCGCGCGAGCGCATCGCGCGCAGCCCCCACGGCGAGCGCGTGGAGGTGCGGGTGGGCGCCGCACTGGACACGGTGGCGCAGCTGGGGGGGCCGTTCGACTTCGTGTTCATCGACGCCGACAAGCTGGGCTACCGCGACTACTTCGAGGCGGTGCTCCCCAAGCTCTCGCCCCACGGGATGATCGCGCTGGACAACACCCTGCGCGACGGCTCGGTGCTGGAGCCGCAGGCCGCCGACGAGTCGGCGGTGGCGATCGCGCGGCTCAACGGGGAGCTGGCCGAGGATCCGCGGGTGAGCGCCGTGCTGCTGACCGTGCGCGACGGCGTCACGCTGGTGCGCCGGCGCCGGTAGGGCGGCGCGACGGGGGCAACCGCGCGGATGTTCGACTCGCTCTCGGAGAAGCTCCAGGGGACCCTCGCGGACCTGCGCCGCCACGGCGCGCTCAGCGAGCGCGACATCGACGCGGCGATGCGCGAGGTGCGGCTGGCGCTGCTGGAGGCGGATGTCAACTTCAAGGTCGCCAAGCGCTTCACCGAGGAGGTCAAGAGCCGCTGTCTGAGCGCCGTGGCCGACGACTCCTCGGCGAGCAGCGTGCGCCTGAACCCCGGCCAGCGTGTGGTGGCGATCGTGGCCGAGCAGCTCACCGAGCTGTTGGGCGGCCAGAGCGGCGAGGGCGGCCAGGGCGGCCAGAGCGGCGAGGCTGGCGAGGGCGGCGAAGCTGGCGAGCTGCGCTTCGCCGCGCATCCACCCACCGTGATCCTGCTGGCGGGGTTGCAGGGCTCGGGCAAGACCACCGCGGCGGCGAAGCTCGCGCGGCTGCTGCGCGAGCGCCGCGGCTCGGCGGTGGCGCTGGCGGCGTGCGACCTGCAGCGCCCCGCGGCGGTCGACCAGCTGGTCACGGTCGGCGAGCAGGCGGGCGCGACGGTGTATCGCCAGAGCCCGCCGGCTCACCAGGCCTCGCCGGGCGATCCGGTGGAGGTCGCCTCCTGGGCGCTGGATCGCGCCAGGCAGGACGGCAAGGACGTGCTGATCGTGGACACCAGCGGGCGCCTGCACGTGGACGATGAGCTCATGCGCGAGCTGGTGCGCATGCGCGAGGCGCTCCAGCCGCAGCAGGTGCTGCTGGTGGTGGACGCGATGACCGGCCAGGACGCGGTCAACGTGGCGGAGCGCTTCGCGGAGGCGGTGGCGCTGGACGGCGTGGTGATCACCAAGCTCGACGGCGACGCGCGCGGCGGCGCGGCGCTGTCGGTGAAGGCGGTCACGGGGCGCCCGATCCTGTTCGCCTCCACCGGCGAGCGCCTGGAGCAGTTCGAGCCGTTTCACCCCGACCGCATGGCGCAGCGCATCCTCGGCATGGGCGACGTGATGACGTTGATCGAGAAGGCGGAGCACGAGTTCGAGCAGCGCGACGCGCTCGAGCTGGAACGGAGGCTGCGCCGGGGCGAGTTCGGCCTGGACGACTTCCTCGAGCAGCTGCGCACGATCCGCCGCATGGGCCCCCTCTCCGGCCTGCTGGGCATGATCCCGGGAATGGGCGCGCAACTGCGGGGCGTGAAGATCGACGAGCGCGAGCTCGACCGCCTGCAGGCGGTGATCCTCTCGATGACCCCCCACGAGCGCCGCCACCCGGAGCTGATCAAGGGCTCGCGGCGATTGCGCATCGCGCGGGGCTCCGGCACGAACGTCCAGCAGGTCGCCCAGCTGGTCAAGCAGTTCGAGCAGATGCGCAAGATGATGCGCCAGGTGGGCCGGGGCAGGATGCCGGACCTCGGGGCGCTGATGCGCCAGGCGCGCTAGAGGTGCGCGGGACCGTCTAAGCTCTCACTCGCCCCACACCAAACAGGAACAGAGAGGATCACGTGGCAGTCAGGCTCAGGCTCACGCGAGTGGGCGCCAGGAAGGACCCGAGGTGGCGCGTGGTGGTCGCCGATCAGCGCTCGCCCCGCGACGGTCGCGTGATCGAGACGATCGGCCACTACAACGCGCAGACCGACCCCTCGACGGTGGTGATCGACGCGGAGCGCGCGCGCAGCTGGCTCGCGCGCGGCGCGCAACCGTCGGCCACGGTGCGACGCCTGTTGCGCACCCAGGGGATCGAGGTCGCGCGCGGCTGAGGCCGTTGGCGGGCTGGAGCGGTGCGCGAGCACTCCGAACCGGAGCCGGAGGAGACCGCGACGCCGGCGCCGGTCGGGGGCCCATCGGCAAGCGCCGGTTCGTCTCCCGGCGGCACGGGGTCGTCTCCCGGCGCGGCGGGGTCGTCTCCCGGCGGCACGGGGTCGTCTCCCGGCGCGGCGGAGCTGCTCGAGTATCTGGCGTGCGGGCTGGTGGACCGGCCGGACGAGGTGAGTGTGGAGCGATTCGAAGAGGACGACGGCACCGTGGTGCTCGAGCTGGCGGTGGGCGAGCAAGAGTACGGCCGCGTGATTGGGCGGGGCGGGCGCACCGCGCAGGCGCTCCGCACGGTGGTGCGCGCGGGCGCCGGCGACGGGCGGCGCCTGGTCGTGGACATCGTGGACTGAGGCGCGCCGCGATCGCGGGCGGGCCGGGAGCAGTGAGGGACGCGGGGGGGGTGGAGCCGGGGGCGGGGCGCGTGGGCCGGGCCCACGGCCTCGACGGCAGCTTTTACGTGAGGCGAGCGCGCGCGGGCCTGCTCCAGGTTGGCACCCGCGTGAGGGTGGGCGTGGGGACCACCACGATCGTGCGTCGCGCCGGCACGGAGCGCAGCCCGATCGTGCGACTGGCGGGGGTCGAGGACCGCGCCGGCGCGGAGGCGCTGCTGGGCCGGGAGCTGTTGGTGAGCCGCGCGCACGCGCCGGCGCTGTCGGAGGGGGAGTGGTGGGCCCACGAACTGGAGGGCTGCGCGGTGCTGGACGGCGAGCGGCGTGTGGGCACCGTGGCGCGCATGATCGAGCTGCCGTCCTGCGAGGCGCTGGAGGTGGTTGGCGATGAGGGACCCGCGCTGCTGGTGCCGATGGTGCGCGACGCGATCCTGCGCGTGGACGTGGCGCGCGGAGAGATCGAGATCGATGTGGCGTTCCTGGGGGAGCGGGGGTGAAAATCGACATCTTCACCCTCTTTCCCTCCTGGTTTGAGTGGTTCGAGCGCCAGCGCCACGTGCGGAACGCGATCGAGCGCGGCCTGCGGATGGAGTACGTGGACTTCCGCGCACACACGCCGCTGAGTGGCGGACAGGTCGACGACACTCCCTTCGGCGGAGGCGCGGGCATGGTGTTGCGCGTGGACGTGGTCGACGCGGCGCTGCGCGCGCACTACCACGCCGACGACCCGGTGGAGCTGCGCACCCGCCGGCGGATCGTCGCGCTGGTCGCCGGCGGGCCCGTCCTGGAGGAGCGGCTGGTGGCGGAGCTGGCCGCCGAGCGGGAGCTGACACTGCTGTGCGGCCGCTACGAGGGCTTCGACCAGCGCGTTGTGGAGCACCTCGCGAGCGAGACCCTCTCGATCGGCCGCTACGTGCTGGCCGGCGGCGAGCTGGCGGCGATGGTGGTGTGCGACGCGCTGATCCGCAAGCTGCCGGGCGCGCTCGGCCACGCGGACTCGCCGCGGGAGGAGTCCTTCAGCGAGCTGCTGGGCGGCGCGCCGGAGTACCCTCACTACACCCGTCCCGCGGAGTACCGGGGGTGGCGCGTGCCGGAGGTGCTGCTGTCGGGCCACCACGAGCGGATCCGGGAATGGCGCTTGCAGCGCAGCGGGGAGCTCCGCGAGCGGCAGTGAGGGTCGATACCATTGCGGGCCCGCCCTGCGGCGGCGCGCACTCGCGCCACCCACCGTCAGGGCGCTCTCCTTTCGAGCCCCATGAGCAGCGTCATCGACACCATCGAGCGCGCGCAGCTGCGCCGCGTTCCCGCGTTCGCGCCGGGCGATCGCGTGAAGGTCCACTTTCAGGTGATCGAGGGCACCCGGCGGCGCGTGCAGGTGTTCGAGGGCGTGGTGATCAAGCGCCAGGGCCACGGAGCGCGCGAGACCTTCACCGTGCGCAAGCAGTCGTTCGGCGTGGGCGTCGAGCGCACCTTCCCGGTGCATTCGCCGAAGATCGAGCGGATCGAAGTGGCCGCGCGGGGCGATGTGCGCCGCGCCAAGCTCTACTACCTGCGCGACCGCGTGGGCAAGCGCGCGCGCGTGCGCGAGCGCCGCTACACCGGCCAGGACGAGACGATCGAGCCGGGCCTCCTCAACGACCCCGCCGAGCCCGTGGCCGCCGCCGCCGCCGAGGTGCCCTCCGCGCCAGAGGCCGCCGCCGGCGAGCAGGTCTCGGCCCAGGAGGAGGCCGCCGCCGCTGCCGAGGTGCCGTCCACCTCCGAGCCCGCCGCCGGGGCGCCGTCGGCACCGGAGCCCGCCGGCCAGGAGGCCGCGACCCAGGAGGCCCCCGCCGCCGCCGCGGACGAGGCGGCGTCGGCACCGGAGGCCGCCGAGCACACCGCCGGCGACGCGACGGCGTGAAAACCAACCTGAAGCCGGGTGAGCGGAAGGAGCCGATGACACCGTCTCAGGGCAAGACCCCTGCGGCGACCAAGGCGAAGAGATCGCGCAGCAACGCGCTGATCGAGCTCGTGGTGATCGTGGTGGTGGCGCTGGGGCTGGCGCTGCTGATTCAGGCGTTCCTGGTCAAGCCCTACAAGATCCCCAGCGGCTCGATGGAACCGACGCTCGTGAAGGGCCAGCGCGTGCTGGTGGACCGCATCGGCATGAACATCTCCGGCCCCAAAGTGGGCGAGATCGTGGTGTTCCATCCGCCGAAGGGCGCCGAACAGGAGGTGTGTGGCCCCGCGCCGCACATGGTCACCCCCGGCGGCGCGGCGTGCGCGGCGCCGATCTCACAGGCGTCCAGTGTCAACTTCATCAAGCGGATCGTGGCGGGGCCGGGCGACACCATTTACATACGCGAAGGGCACGTGTACCGCAACGGAAAGCGGGAGAGCGACTCCTACATCCGCGCCTGTGGAACCAGCGGCGAGTGCGACTTCCCGGTGCCGATCAAGATTCCGCCCGGCCACTGGTTCATGATGGGCGACAACCGTGGCGAGTCCGACGACAGCAGATTCTGGGGGCCGGTGCCGACATCGTGGATCATCGGCGACGCGTTCGCCACGTACTGGCCGCCCGATCGCGTCGGGTTCTTCTAGCGCTCCGGCGGGCGCGAGGCCGTGAGCGCGGCCGCCACCGCCAGGGGTGGGTCGAAGGGGCGTGCGCGGCGCAGGGGGCGGCGCAAGGGCTCCAGCGGCAGGCGCCTCTTCGCGTTCGACCGGCGCCTGGGCATGCGGCTGGTGGCCGGCGTGGACGAGGCGGGGCGCGGATGCCTCGCGGGGCCCCTGGTGGCGGCCGGCGTGCTGTTCGACTACGAGCGGCTGACCGCGCGCGAGCTCCGCGGCCTGGCGGCGCTGAACGACTCAAAGCAGCACACCGCGCACGCGCGGGAGGTGCTCTTCCCGCTGGTGTTGAGCGCGGCGGCGCGGGTCACGGTGGTGTCGCGCTGCGTGCGCGGCATCGACAGCCGGGGTTTGCACAACACCAATCTCGCGGCGCTGGGCGACGCGATGCTCGGTGTGACCAGCGGCGTGGGCGGCGAGGTGGCCCGCCTGGTGGACGGCTTCTCGCTGCCCCAGCTGGAGGCCTCCCACCATGCGATCGTGGACGGCGACGCCACGAGCGCCGCGATCGCGGCCGCCTCGATCATCGCCAAGGTCACCCGCGACCGCTACATGCGCCACGCCGACGAGCTCCATCCCGGCTGGCGGTTCGCCGAGCACGTGGGCTACTCCACGCCCGAGCACCGCGACGCGATCGTGCGCCTGGGCGTGTCGTCGCTGCACCGCCTCTCCTTCCAGTCGGCCGCCTACCAGCAGCTGACACTCTGACGGTCTCCGTCCAGATCTAGAACGCCCCCGGCAGGTGCTCGAGCGCCACGAGCTCCCCGCGGCGGTCGACGCGCACGCCGATCGCGTCGAAGCGCAGCTCGCGAGCGTTTGGCCGGTCGTCGGTCTCGGCGAGCCAGGCGCTCGCCAGGCGGCGCAGGCGCGCGCGCTTGTGCGGCCCGATCGACTCCAGCGGTTCCGCGATCCCGCCGGGGCGGGTTCCGGCGAAGCGGGCCACGCACCGAGTCTTGACCTCCACGAACACCAGGGCCACGCCGTTGAAGACGATCAGGTCGATCTCGCCGTGGCGCGTGCGGTGGTTGCGCGCGACCGTCTGAAAGCCGCGCGCGTGGAGGTGCGCGAGCGCGAGCTCCTCGCCGAGCGTGCCCAGACTCCGCCGATCCACCCGGCGAGGGTACACGCGACTTGGGACGGCTCGGCGGCGCCGGGGCGGCGCCGGGGTTCTTCGCGAGGGTGCCAGTCGAGCAGCGGCCGTGTCGTTTTTTGTTTTAAAGATTGGTTCCGCGCGGAACGAATCCTCTTTTTGAATCCCCCAACGGCCCGTGCGACAGGTGTGTTCGAGGGTGGCGCCGGCGCGAGCGCCAGACTGGAGGGCAGCGCGGCGACCTCGTCGGGCGGGTGGCGAGGCGTCGGTCGCCGCTCGCCTGCCCTACGGTTCCGATCGTGTCCGCCGATCGCCGCCGAACTCCCGTGGCGCTCACGATCGCGGGCTCCGATTCGGGCGGCGGCGCCGGTATCCAGGCCGACCTGAAGGCGTTCGCGCGCTGTGGGGTGCACGGCACCTGCGCGATCACCGCGATCACCGCGCAGAACACGCTGGGGGTCAGCGCCGTCCATCCGGTGCCGGTGGAGATCATCCTCGCCCAGGTGCGCGCGGTTGCCGACGACATCGGCGTCGACGCCGTGAAGATCGGCATGCTGGGCACGGCGGAGGTCGCGCTCGGTGTGGCGCGCGCGCTCGATGAGCTGCCGCACCGCACGCCGGTGGTGCTCGACCCGGTGATGGTCGCCGAGTCGGGCGCGCAGCTGCTCGAGGAGGACGCGCGACGGGCGCTGCTCGAGCAGGTGCTGCCGCGAGCCGGCGTGGTGACGCCCAATGTGCCCGAGGCGCGGGTGCTGGTGGGGGCCGCCGCCGAGCCCGACGCGCCCGCCGACCTCGATGCGCTCACCGACGAGGCGCTGGTGCGAGCCGTGGGCGCGCTCGGCTCGGGCGCGGTGGTGCTGACCGGCGGCCATCGCGCAACGGCGGTTGGCGGCGATCGCGAGCGGGCGGTCGACCTCTTCCTGCAGGGCGACGGCGAGATCGTGGAGATCCCGGGCGAGCGCCATCTCGGTGGCGGGGCGCACGGATCCGGTTGCACGCACTCCGCGGCACTGGCGGCTCACCTGGCGCTCGGGCGCACGCCACTGCAGGCCGCGCGCGCGGCGCGCGCGGTGGCCGGCGAGGCGGTGAGGCACGGGCTGCGCGACGTCGGCGCAGGTGCGGGGCCGGTGGATGTGCTGGGCATCGCGGCGCTGCGCGACCGCGGGCAGCCGAGCGACCACGAGCCGGAGGGATCGCGGGGCGACTCGCCGGGCCACACGCGCCGCGCGGGCCCCGAGCGGGGTGGCGCACCGGGCGCGGGATCCTCTGCCCGATAGGGTCCCGCACGATGCAGTCGTCGTCGTTGTTCGATCCGCGCCACCGAAGCCGCGCGCTCACCGAGGGGCCCGCGCGCGCGGCGGCGCGCGCGTACCTGCACGGAATCGGCTACTCCGCGGAGGATCTCGCGCGGCCGATCGTGGGTGTGGCGCACTCCTGGATCGAGACGATGCCGTGCAACTTCAACAACCGCGTGCTGGCGGCGAAGGTCAAGGAGGGGGTGAGGGCGGCCGGCGGCACCCCGATGGAGCTCAACACGATCGCGATCTCCGACGGGATCACGATGGGCACGCCCGGCATGCGCGCGTCGCTGCCCTCGCGCGAGCTGGTGGCGGACTCGATCGAGCTGGTGGCCGGCGCGCACTGCTTCGACGCGCTGGTCACGATCACGGGGTGCGACAAGACGATCCCCGGCGCGGTGATGGCGCTGGCGCGCCTGGACATCCCCGGGCTGATGCTGTACGGCGGCTCGATTCGGCCCGGCCGCTTCCGGGGCGAGGAGGTCACGATCCAGCAGGTGTTCGAGGCGGTGGGCGCGCACGCCGCGGGGCGGATCACCGCGGAGGAGCTGCACGAGCTGGAGGAGGCCGCCTCGCCGGGGGCCGGCGCGTGCGGGGGGCAGTTCACCGCCAACACGATGGCGATGGCCTTCGAGGTGCTGGGCATCTCTCCCGCCGGCTCCGCGATGGTGCCGGCCGAGGACGGGCGCAAGCTCGAGGTGGCATTTCAGGCGGGCGAGCTGGTGATGGACGTGCTGCGCCGCGGCCGGCGCCCGCGCGATGTGATCACCAGGGAGGCGCTCGAGAACGCGATCGCCTCGGTGGCGATGAGCGGCGGCTCGACCAACGGGGTGCTCCACCTGCTGGCGGTCGCCCACGAAGCGGGCGTGCCGCTTGCGATCGAGGAGTTCGACCGCATCTCCGCGCGCACGCCGCTGCTGTGCGACCTGCAACCGGGGGGCCGCTACGTGGCGACCGACCTGTATGAGGCCGGCGGGGTGCCGCTGGTGCTCGAGCGCATGGCTGAGGCGGGCGTGCTCCACCGCGACGCGATCACCGTGACCGGGCGCACGATCGGCGAGCACGCGGCCGAGGCGCGCGAGACCGCCGGCCAGCGGGTGGTGCGCCCGCTGGCGGAACCGCTGAAGCTGAGCGGCGGTTTTGCGATCCTGCGCGGCAACGTGGCGCCGGAGGGGTGTGTGGTGAAGCTGGCCGGCCACGAGCGCCGCCGCCACACCGGTCCCGCGCGCGTGTTCGACGGCGAGGAGGCGGCGATGGCCGCGGTGCTGGCCGGCGGGATCGCGGCGGGCGACGTGGTGGTGATCCGCAACGAGGGCCCCGCAGGCGGGCCGGGCATGCGCGAGATGCTCGCCGTGACCGCCGCGCTGGTGGGCGAGGGACTCGGCGAGAGCGTGGCGCTCATCACCGACGGGCGCTTCTCGGGCGCCACGCACGGCTTCATGGCGGCGCACATCGCGCCGGAGGCCGCCAGCGGCGGGCCGATCGCGGCGCTGCGCGACGGCGATGAGCTCCAGATCGACGTCGACGAGCGGCGCATCGATGTGAGCCTCTCCGCCGAGGAGATCGCACAGCGGCTGCGCGACCACACGCCGCCCGCCCCCGATCGCCCCGGGCTGGAGGTCGCCATCCGCAAGTACGCCAAGCTGGTCGGCAGCGCCTCCCAGGGCGCGCTCACGCGCTGAGCTCGCCCGCCGAGACTCGCCCGCCGAGGCTCACGCGCTGACGCTCACCCGCCGCGGCTCGGTCGCCGGGGCGCTCGCGCGGACGGTCAATCGCCGAGAAACTCGCGCAGCAGCTCGTTGAAGAGCGCGGGGCGCTCGAACATCGCCACGTGGCCGGTGTCGGGCAGCACGACCTTGCGCGCGCCGGGAATGAGCTGCTCGAAGACCTCCGCGTCGCGCATCGGGATCAGCGGGTCGTTGGCGCCCCACACGATCAGCGTGGGGCAGGCGATCTGGCGCAGCCGCTCGCGCAGGGGATAGGTGACCACCGCGCCCAGCGCGTCGAGGAAGCCGGGCTTGCCGGCTCCGCGCAGCTGCTCCGCGGCCAGCGGCGCCGGCAGCTGCGCGGGGTGGCGCGCGACGATCGACAGCGTGGCGGTGCGCAGCCGCGGCCGGCGCTCGACGGTCTCCGAATGCGCCGCCAGCCAGCCGGTGCTGGCCGCCAGGATCCGCTCCAGCCGGCGCAGCGTGGGCAGGTGCGGGTCGTAGCCCTCGGTGGAGATCCCCGCCGGCGACACGAGCGCCAAGCGCTCGACGCGCGCGGGGCTCGCGAGCGCGAGCTCGGCGGAGATGAACCCGCCCATCGAGTTGCCCACGAGCGCCGCGGAGGGGATCGCGAGCTCCTCGAGCAGCCCCTCCAGCAGGCGCGCGTAGGCGGAGATCGTGATCTTCCAGCGCGGCTTGGGCGAATGGCCGAAGCCCGGCAGATCCAGCGCGACTACGCGATGATCGTGAGCGAACACCGGCAGCTGCTCGAGCCAGTTGGGCCAGGAGCCGCCGAGCCCATGCACGAACACCAGCGGCGGGCCCTCGCCCAGCTCGATCACGTTCACCGGCTGCCCCTCCACCGCCACCCAGCGCTGGTGGCGGCGCCAATCGACCTCGAGCCACGCGGAGCGCCCCTCCGGCCCGTAGCGGTCGTGCCCGCCCGGCGCGTCGCCGTCGTGCCCGCCCTCGCGGGGAACCGAAGTGGTGGCCGCCATCGATCGCATAATGTACTCGGCGGGCCGCCATGCGGATCGCGATCGACATCGATTCGACGCTGCACCACTACTGGGATACGCTCTCGGAGATCTCGTTGCGGCGCTTCGGCGTGACGCTGCCCTACGAGGAGCAGCTCACGTGGGGCATAACGCGCCTGCGCCCCGAGCAGCTCGAGCTGTGCATCGAGGAGAGCCACAGCGATCAGGCGATTCTCGCCTCGCGGCCCTACCCGGGGGCGGTCGAGGCGGTGGGCGCGTGGTGTGCGGCGGGCCACTACGTGCACGTGACCAGCCACCGGCCGGCGCACCGGCGCGTGGTGACCGAACGGTGGCTGCGGGAGGTGGGGGTGGCCTACGACGATGTGCACTGCTCCTTCGACAAGGTCGGCCGCTGCGTGGAGTTGCACATCGATCTGCTGATCGACGACAGCCCCGCCAACCTGGCGGGCGCGATCGAGCGCGGCATCGCAGTCGCCACGATCGTGCACCCCTGGAATCAGGAGATCTGCGAAGAGGAGGACATCCTCTGCGCGGCCGACTGGTACGAGCTCGAGCGGCTGTTGCGCCCGCTGCTGGGCGCGCGCCCCGGCGCCCTGGCGCGTTGAACTGGACAAGGGGCCGCGCGCGGGGCGGCGAAATCAGTGTGCGTGGGCGATGACGATGCTGCGCTCGAGCAGGGATGGGACGGTGCGCTCGAGCTGCTCGACCAGGATCTCGCGCGGCTGGGCAGCGGCGCGCGCACGCGCCACGCCTACCGCGCGGACGCCCGTCAGTTTGCGCGCTGGTGCGCGGCGGCGGGATTGTCGGCGCGTGAGGTGGGTCCGCGGGAGCTGCGCCGCTACGTGGCCGCGCTCTCGGACGCGGGCCGCGCGCCCACCACGGTCGCGCGCAAGCTGGCTGCCATCAGGGCGCTCTTTCGCGCGCTGCGCCAGCGCGGGCTGATCGACCAGAGCCCGGCCGATCTGATCGCCACCCCCAAGCGGCCCTCGCGCCTGCCGCGCGTGCTCAAGGTGGGGGAGATGGAGAGCCTGCTGGACTCGATCGGCGGCGGCGGGCCGCTCGACTGGCGCGACCGCGCGATGTTCGAGCTGGCCTACGCCTGCGGGCTGCGCGCCGAGGAGCTCGTCTCGCTGCGCCCGTGCGACATCGATCACGACGGCGAGCAGGTGCGCGTGGAGGGCAAGGGCGCCAAGACGCGCGTGGTCCCCGCCGGCGAGCCGGCGATCGCGGCGATCGGCGACTACCTGGCGCGCGCGCGGCCGCAGCTGCTCGCCGCGCGTGGCGCGGAGGGAGCCAGCGCGCGCGGCGACGAGCGCGAGCCGCTGTTCCTGAGCCGCTCGGGGCGGCGCCTGTCGACGAGCGATGTGCGCCGCCGGCTGGCCCGCTGGACGCGACGCGCGGGGATCGCCGGTGGCGCCTCGCCCCACGCGTTGCGCCACAGCTTCGCGACCCATCTGCTGGACGGCGGCGCCGACCTGCGCGCGATCCAGGAGCTGTTGGGCCACACCAGCATCTCGACCACCCAGGTCTACACCCGCGTGGAGTCGGCGCGCCTGCGGCGCGTCTACCGGCACAGCCATCCTCGAGGCTGAGCGGGGGCGGGGCGCTGCATCTGACCGGGCCTCCCACCAGCTTCGCATTTTGCGGAAATCTGGCGCGGGGCCTCGAACACACCTGTCGGAGGCAGCGTTGGGGGATTCAAAAAGAGGATTCGTTCCGCGCGGAACCAATCCAAAAAACAAAAAACGCAACGGACGGAGCTCGACCGGCACCGGCACCGGCACTTGCATCGGCACTGGCACTTGCATCGGCACTGGCACTTGCATCGGCACCGGCACCGGCACCGCCGGAGCGAGCGCCGGCTCGTGCCGGATTGTGATGAAGGTCGCTATCGTGGCCGCACACCCGACCACAAGGAGAGCCCATGCGCCCGAGCGCGGAGAGTATTCGCAATGTCGCCCTCGTCGGCCATCGCGGGGCGGGCAAGACCTCCCTGCACGAGGCGCTGCTGTTCGAGGCGGGGCTCACCACGCGCCTGGGGTCGGTGCCGGACGGCTCGACGATCTCCGACGCCGATCCCGACGAGCAGGCGCGGCAGATGTCGATCTCCGCAACGCTCAGCTCGTTCGACTGGAAGGGGCGGCGCATCAACCTGCTGGACACCCCGGGCGAGCCGAGCTTCATCGCCGACGCGCTCGGCGCGCTCAGGGTGTGCGAGTCGGCGATCTTCGTGGTGAACGCGGTAATGGGGGTGGAGGTGTCGACCGCGCGCCTGTGGCAGTGCGCGGCCGAGCTCGACCTGGCGCGCTTGATCTTCGTCAACATGCTCGACCGCGAGCGTGCCGACTTCTTCCGCGCGCTGGAGCAGCTGAAGAGCGCCTTCGGTGCGCACGTGGTGGCCACCGAGATCCCGATGGGCTCCGAGCACGAGGTGAGCGGCGTGATCGACCTCGTCGACATGCGGGCCTTCCGGCAGGAGAGCGCCACGCGGGCGGGCTTTGAGGAGATCGCGATCCCCGGGGAGCACGCCGAGCAGGCGCAGCGGTACCGCGAGAAGTTGATGGACGAGGTCGCCGAGGTCTCCGACGTGCTGATGGAGCGCTACCTCGACGGCGAGGAGATCTCGCACGAGGAGATCGTGCACGCGCTCGAGGAGGGCACCAACCACGGCAAAATCTTCCCCGTGGTGTGCGGCGTGGCGACGCGCAATCTCGGCACCACGCGGCTGCTGGACTCGATCGTGGAGGACCTCCCCTCGCCGGTAAAGCATGGGGCCTTGAGCGCGGGCGAGCTCGAGCTCACCGCCGACGCGGACGGCGAGCTGT
>WQXW01000016.1 GCA_009781575.1 Solirubrobacterales bacterium | reverse complement strand
TCCAGAAGGTGACCGCCAGCACGTGCGAGGCGGGCCGCGCGGCAGAGGCAGCGGCGGCAGCGACAGCGGCAGGAGCGACAGCGGCAGCGGCGACAGCGGCAGCGGCAGCGGGCGGCACCGGCGAGGATGCGCCGGTGGGCGTGGCGCGATGATTCTCGCGATCGGCGAGGTCTTCGCGCAGGTTGCCCACCTCGACGCGGTCCGCCAGCTCATGCGCGCCACGCAGGATCGCGTGAGACGGCAGCCGGGCTGCGTTCAATACGCGTTCGCCGAGGCGCTCGAGGATCCCGGCCACTTCGTGCTGGTGCAGGAGTGGAGTGACCGGGGGGCGCTCGACGCGCACTACCGCTCCGACGCGTTCAGGGAGTACGAGGCCGGGATCGGGCAGCACCTCGCCAGAACCTCGGAGCTGCGCGTGTTCGACACGCCGGCCGCGTTCCGCCCCGTCACACGGGATCCGATCGGTCCACCCCAAGACGACTGACCGCGCCGCGCCGCGCCCGCGCCGCGCCGGCGCGCGCTCCGGTGGCGCCGGTCGAGCACCGTCCGTTGCGTGTTTTGTTTTAAGGATTGGTTCCGCGCGGAACGAATCCTCAAAACAAAACCCCCCACGGCTCCTCGGACAGGTGTGTTCGAGGCGTCGCGCCGCGCGCACTTCACTCCACGTCGCTGGAGCGGTAGGGGTCGTCCTCGCCGCGCACCTCGCGGTAGCGGCGGTCGAAGAGCTCGAGCACCGCCGACACGTCGGAGGGGCCGCACATGTCGTGGCTCACGTCCTCGGCGTCGAGCTTGGGCGTCGCCGGCAGCGCGTCGCCGTGTTCCACCAGCTCGTCGCGCTCGGCAGGGACGAAGCGCAGCTCCGCCACGCCCCGGTCGCGATCGAGCACGCCCAGCTCGACATCGTCGTACGACACCACCAACGAGCTCGCCGAGCGCCGCCGCAGGCGCACCCCGGGCCACGTCTCGAGCTCGTTGGCGACCTCGTCGACGAATGCTCCGGAGTGGGACACCGCGCGATCGTAGCGGCCTTTGGCCGCGCGCGGGGCTAGGATGCGCGTGTGAGCGACGCGCGCATCTCCGAGCGCATCGAGCGCCTTCTCGCCGAGGAGCACGAGCTGCGAAACCGGGAGCAGCACGACGCGGATGACGCGCTCGAGGCCGACGCGCAGCGGCTGCGCCAGCTCGAGCAGGAGCTCGACATCTGCTGGGACCTGCTCCGCCGCCGGCGCGCGCTGCGGGACGCCGGCCAGAACCCCGACGAGGCGACCGCGCGCGACCCCGACACGGTCGAGCGCTACTGGCAGTAGTGGGCTCGCGCGCGGGGGGCGGGCGATGAACGATTCCACGCGCAGTCGTGCCGCGATCCTCGTGGTCGACGACGAGCCGGTGGTGCTCGCCGCGGTCGCGCGCGATCTGCGGCGGGGGTTCGGCGAGCGCTACCGGGTTGTGCGCGCCGGGTCCGGCCAGGAGGCGCTGGAGGCGCTGCGCGAGCTGGTGCGGCGCGGCGAGCAGGTGGCGCTGCTGATCGCCGACCAGCGCATGCCCGGCCTGTCGGGCACCGACTATCTGGTGCGCGCGCGGGAGGTCGCGCCCACGGCCAAGCGCGTGCTGCTGACCGCCTACGCCGACACCGAGGCCGCGATCCAGGCGATCAACGAGGTCTCGCTGGACTACTACCTGCTCAAGCCCTGGGATCCGCCCGAGGAGGAGCTCTTTCCTGTGGTCGAAGATCTGCTCACCGGCTGGGAGGCGGGCGCGGCGCTTGAATCGGGCGGCGCGCGACTGATCGGCCATCGCTTCTCCCGCGAGAGTCACGAGCTGCGCGACTTCCTCGCGCGCAATCGCGTGCCCGGGCGGTGGCTGGACATCGAGCGCGACGGCGAGGCGCGCCAGCTGCTGCGCGTGGCGGGCGTCGACGGCGAGCGTCTGCCGGTCGCGCTGCTCGAGGACGGCACCGTGCTCGAGCGCCCCACGGTGCTGGAGCTCGCCGAGCGTCTCGGGGTGGTCGGCCAGCCGGCGTCCCAGCACTACGACCTCGTGATCGTCGGCGGCGGACCCGCTGGGCTCGCCGCCGCCGTGTACGGCGCCTCGGAGGGGCTCAAGACCATCATGGTCGAGCGCGAGGCGCCCGGTGGGCAGGCCGGGCAGTCGAGCAGGATCGAGAACTACCTCGGCTTCCCCGCCGGGCTGAGCGGCTCGGACCTCGCGCGGCGCGCCACCGACCAGGCGCGCCGGCTGGGCGCGGAGCTGTTGACCCTCCAGGACACCACCGGCCTGCGCGTGGCGGGCTCCGGCCGCGTGGTCGAGCTCTCCGGTGGCGAGACCCTGAGCGCCAGCTCCGTGCTGGTGGCCTCCGGCGTGTCCTACCGCCAGCTCGACGTGCCCGGCTTCGCCGCGCTGACCGGCAGCGGCATCTACTACGGCGCCGCGCTCACCGAGGCGCGCTCGTGCGCCCAGCAGCGGGTGGTCGTGATCGGCGGCGCCAACTCCGCGGGGCAGGCCGCGGTGTACTTCTCCTCCTACGCCGCGCGCGTGACCATGCTCGTGCGCGGCGACTCGCTGGCCAAGTCGATGTCGCGCTACCTGATCGAGCAGATCGAGTCGCTCCCCAATGTGGAGGTGCGCACGCGCACCCAGGCCGTGGGCGCCGAGGGCGACGGGCGGCTGCGGGCGCTGCGCATACAGCCCGCCCACGGCGCCGACACGGTCGAGGAGGTGGACGCGTGCTTCGTGTTCATCGGCGCGCTGCCCCGCACCGACTGGCTCGCCGGCGTGGTCGCGCGCGACGAGCGCGGCTTCATCCTCGCCGGCCTCGACGCCCGGCGTGACGGCTGGCCGCTGGCACGCGATCCGTTTCCGCTGGAGACCAGCGTGCCGGGCGTGTTCGTCGCCGGCGACGTGCGCGCGCGCTCGATCAAGCGCGTCGCCAGCGCCGTGGGCGAGGGCTCGATGGCGGTCTCGCTCGTGCACCAGTACCTGGCGGAGGCATGAGCGGCGATCCGGTCAGCGGCGACCCGGTGGACGGTGACCCGGTGGACGGTGACCCCGTGGGCGGCGGTCCGGTGGGCGGCGACCCGGTGGACGGCGACCCCGTGGGCGGCGGTCCGGTGGGCGGCGGTCCGGTGAGCGTGGCGGACCTGCGTGCGGTGGATCTGTTCGACGACGTCCCAGACGACGCGCTCGCCGAGTGGGCGGCGGCCGCGCGCGCCCGCAGCGCCGAGCGCGGCGAGGTGGTGCTCGAGGCGGGCTCCTCCTCGCAGGGGCTGTTGTGCCTGCTGGAGGGCACGCTGCAGATCTTCTCGCGCAACGGCGACCGGCTGGAGCCGGTGGGCAACTCGAGCGCGCCCACGTGGATCGGCGCGGTGCCCACGCTCACCGAAACGGAGATCGCCGTGCAGATGGTGGCGACCACGCCGGCTCGCATGGCGCTGATCCCGGCGCGCGAGTTCGTGCGCCTGGCGCTCGCCTGTCCCCCCGTGCACCAGCGGATCATGCGCCAGGTGAGGCCGCTCATGGGGCGGATCACAGCGATGGAACAGAACCGCGAACGGCTGGCGGCGCTGGGCACGATGGCGGCGGGGCTCACACACGAGCTCAACAACCCCGCCGCCGCCGCGCGCCGCTCCGCCGCGGAGCTCGCGGAGGCGCTCGAGGTGATCGGCGCCACGCTGCGCGAGTTCGTGGAGGCGGGCATCGAGCGTGAGGAGGCCGCGCGGATCGCCGACCTGCGCGAGCGCGCGCTGCGCACGGCGGCGGAGCGCTCGGAGCTGTCCGCGCTGGACGCGGCCGACGCGGAGGAGGAGATGCGCGCGCTGCTGGAAGGGCTGGAGGTGCCGGACGCCTGGCGGCTCGCGGAGCCGCTCGCGCAGGCGGGCGTGGATGAGGAGTGGCTGCGACGGCTGCAGGCGCTCGCCGGCAGCGCCACCGTCGCCGCGGTGCGCTCGATCGCCGCATCGCTGAGCGCGCAGCGCCTCGTGAGCGAGCTGCGCGAGTCCACCGAGCGCATGAGCGCGTTGATCTCCGCGGTCAAGGCCTACGCCTATGTGGGCCGCGGCGATCTGGTGGCGGCCGACGTGCACAAAGGCCTCGAGACCACGCTCGCGGTGCTGGCGCACAAGCTCAAGCACACCCGTATCGAGGTCGAGCGCGACTACGATCGAAGCCTGCCCCACGTGACGATCTACGGCTCCGAGCTCAACCAGGTGTGGACCAACCTGCTGGACAACGCGATCGACGCGCTCGGCGAGAGCGGCACCATCACGTTGCGCACGCGACGCGACGGCGAATGTGTGGTCGTGGACGTGGCCGACACCGGGCCGGGCATCCCGCAGGACGCGCGCGCGCGAGTGTTCGAGCCGTTCTTCACCACCAAGGATGTCGGCCGCGGCACGGGGCTCGGGCTCGGCACCGCGCGGCGGATCGTCGAGGAGCGCCACGGCGGCTCGCTGTCGTTCGACTCCGACGAGCACGGCACCACCTTCCACGTGTGGCTTCCCCTCCACCCTCCCACCCCAAAAGGAACGGAGACACCCAAATGAGCACCTGCACCCATCTCGATACGATTGAGCTCTTCGAGCTGCCCCCCAGCGTCGAAGGCTGCGAGGATTGCCTGCGCGAAGGCGGCGTGTGGCTTCACCTGCGCATCTGCCTCGGTTGCGGCCACGTCGGCTGTTGCGACGACTCTCCCAAGCGGCACGCCAGCGCGCACGCACGCGAGAGCGCGCACCCCCTGATCCGCTCGCTCGAGCCCAGCGAGGAGTGGAGCTGGTGCTACGTCGACGAGGTCGCGATGCGGATCGCCGACATACACGGCCACACCCACATCCCGCCCTCGCCGATGCTGGCCGGCTGACGCCGCTCTCCAACGCAGTGACGTCCGCGATGGCAAGGGCGCTCGCGCGCCCTGTTGGCCCGGCCGCCCAACTCAGAGAGCGGGAGCGCTCGGTTCGGCGTCGGGCGCTTGGCCCTGAGGTGTGACGCCGCGGCCCGGCTCGTATGAGGGGGTTCCAAATGCCGGGGAGCCGTGTGCGCTCGGTTGTGCGCCCGATTCATGTGAGCCGGAGTCGTCCGGGCAGGATTCCTGTGAGTCCGATTGATGGGACGCCGATTCGTGCGAGTTGGATTCGCGGGAGTCCGATCCAGGTGAGTCGGACTCGTGGGAGTCGGATCCGTCCGGGCAGGATCCATCCGAATCCGATTCGTGGGAGTCCGATCCAGGTGAGCCGGATTCGTGGGAGCCCGATCCCGTCACAGCCGCTCCGTGGCCGCTTTCGGAGCTCGATCCGCCTGGACCGTCGGCGCCTCCGTGGCCGTCACCGCTCCCCCACGTGCTCGGTGTGCCCTCCCACCCGGAGCCCGGCGCAGAGGAACCCCCGGCCCCCGGCGACGATCCGCTTCCGTGGTGGTGATGATGATGGTGCTGGTCCGACGACGACCCGCCGTCCGGCGCAGAGGAGCTCTTGGGAGCTTCGGAGTGGGCACCGCTCACGGCACCGATCGCGCTGGAGCTCTTCGTGGGGGACCCCTTCGCGCCGTAGCCTCCGTTGGTCCCGGCGGCCGATTCGCCGCCGATCACCGCGTTGCCAACACTGCCTCGCCCGCGCGCGCCGGGGGGCAGCGCGGTGGGGGGGCCTTCGGCCTGCGCGCGGCTCGAGCCGCGCGGATACTCGTATCCGCCGCCCGCACCCGGGTGGCTCGCCACGCTGGGCCGGCGGGGCGCCGCGGCGAGCATCGCCCGGGATCCCGTCGATCGCCGCACGTCTCTCCCATGGAGTCCACGCGCGGGGCCGGGAGCGCTCCCGGACCGGTTGCCCGCGGCGCCCGCGGCGAGCGCCGTCGAGCGGCGCCGGCCGCCCGGGCCGCCAGGCGGGGGCGGGGGGCCGTTGCGCGCGATGATCGCGCGGTCGTTGTGCGCGCGCCCGGGGATGACCCGGTGAACGGCCGCGGCTCCCGCGAACACGGCGCCCGCCGTCAGCACCGCGGCGCCGCCCTTGAACAGCGCGCCACCGGTCGCGCCCGCGGCGGCGCCGCCCGACGCCACTTCCCCCACCCGCTGGGTGAGCGGCGCGGCGCGGCGCCCCGCGTTGACCGCCCACACCACGAGTGGCGGCGGCGTGATCGCGGTGGCGGCCGTGCGGAGGGTCACGCGCGCGCGGTACACCAGGCCCCTGACCGCGCCGTCGCTGAGGCCCAGCGCGGCGGCGACATCCTCGTGGCTATGGCCCTCCACCGCGGTGCGCAGCAGCGCCTCGCGCTGGAGCTCCGGCAGCGCCGCCAGGCCCGCCAGCGCCTGGCGCACCGCTATGCGCCGCTCCAGATCGGCATGGGGCGCGCCGGCGCCCCACAGCGACTCGCTGAGCTCCTCGTGGTCGTAGCCGGAGCTGCGCAGCGCGTCGATCGCCGCGTTGTGCACGATGCGGTACAGCCACGCGCGCGCGTCGCGCACCTCCGCGCCGCGCCGCAACGCGAGCCACGCCTGCAGAAGGCCCTGTTGCAGCGCGTCCTCGGCGCTGCCGTCCGGCAGCAGCAGGCGCCCGCAGTAGCGCAGCAGCTGCTTGCGGTAGCGCGACACCAGCGCCTCGAACGCGCGCTCGTGTCCTTCGCGCGCGGAGGCCAGCAGACGCTCATCCGACTGCGTGTGCAGCAGATAGGTGGAGATCGACGGACTCATGTCACGATCCCCGCGGCCGGCGTGATGTGGCGCTCGAGCTGCATGCTCCGATCAGACCCCCTGGACGATACTCCTCCCCCACCAGACGAGACGAAGCACCCGTGCTGGCCCGGCTGGGCTCAGCCGGTCAGCGAGGATGACGGCATTCCCGAACCGCCACCTCGCTGACCGGACCGAGTTAGGTGTGCGCTAGGCGATCAGCCTTTGCTCGCCGCGCTCGACGTCGAGGTCGAGGTCGCGGGCGTGATCAGGTCGATCGACTCGAACACGGAGCCACTTGGGGTCAACTTCAGCTCCGCGAAGCGCACCATCGCGCCGGCGACGAGCGATGATTCGCCACACTGCGGCGCCATGTCGTCGTCGTCACCCTGGTCGTCGCCGCCACCCATGTCATCGGCGCGGCTCACCAGGTTGTCGCCGCCACCGAAGTGATGGTCGCCGCCGTCACCCTGGTCGCCGCCACCCTGGCCGTTGTCGTCGTCGCCTTGGCCGTTGTCGTCGTCACCGTTCATTTCCGCCGGCTGGCAGATGATCCGCGTGTCGTCGGTGACCATGCCGCTGACGGTGGTCGTGCCGCCGGCCAGCTTGATCGTCAGCACCCCTCCGGTGAACGATTCCACCGTGCCGGCTTCGTTGGTGGCGGTCGTCGTGGTCTGGGTTGGGGTGGTCGTCGAGGTCGGCGTGCTCGGGGTCGTGCCGGTGGTCCCGGTGGTGGGTGTGGTCGGGCTGGTCGGAGTCGCTGCGCGGTGCGCATGATGCCGCGCATGATGCGCTGCATGATGCTTCGCGTGGGCAGCCTTGTGCGCGTGGTGGTGGTGGTGGCCACGCGCGAGCGCGACACCTGCCCCCCCAAAGGTCATCGCTCCTGCCAGGAGCGTGGTGATCGCGATTCGTCTCATCCTGCGAGAACCTCCTGCCGGCCGCGTGGCCGGGTGTCGTTGTTGGACGTCCGCCCCTTGAGACGTGACGCCTTCCGAGAACTCACGCCGCATGTGCCGCTGCGCACAAACGGGGGACGGCTCGCGCATACCAACGCGGATCCCCGCGTCTTGTTGCGGTGCTCGGGCCCGACGGTCGGGGGCGCCGGGGGCGCCGGGGCGCCGGGTGGGGCTCAGCGGATGCGCGCGACCAGCTCGATCTCGACCGCCCAGTCGAACGGCAGCTCCGCCACGCCCACCGCCGAGCGCGCGTGGCCGCCGGCCTCGCCGCCGAACAGATCGACCAGCAGCTCCGAGCACCCGTTGATCACGGCGGGCGGCCGATTGAAGCCGGGCGCGCAGTTGACCATGCCGAACACCTTCACGACCCGCTCGATCCGCTCGAGGTCGCCGAGCTCGGCCTGGAGCGTGGCCAGGATCGACAGCCCCGCCATGCGCGCCGCCCGGTGCGCCCGCTCCAGCGACACCTCGGCGCCCACCTTGCCACAGATCGCCGTCTCGCCGTCGACCGGACCGTGTCCGCTGACCCACGCCAGCCCGCCGTCCCGCACACAGCCGCGGTAGTTGGCGGCCGGTGTGAACACCGGCGGCAGCACCACCCCGAGCTCGCGCATGCGCTCCGCGATCATCGGCCGCGCAGTGTATCCCGAGGGGCGCCGGCCGCGTGGGCGACCGTGCGACCGTGTTATGGCGCGCGTTCGGCGGCGCGCAGCCCGCGCAGGGTCCAGATCGCGAACAGCAGGACCAGCGCGCCGGCGGCGATGAATCCGAGCGCGGTGTGGTTGTGCGCGCCGGAGATCAGGCCCCGCCCGGCGTTGAGGAACGCGGTCGCGGGATTCACCGACGCCACCGCGTGGATCCAGCCCTTCAGCAGGTACAGAGGTACATACACCGGCGCGAGGAACAGCACCAGGAACACGGGAGTCTGCATCAGCGGCCCCGCCTGGATCGAGCGAAAGCGAAACGCCACTCCCGCCGCCCACGCGTAGCCCACCAGCACCAGCAGCGTGGCCAGGAGGTACAGGCCGAAGAGGTCCACACCGTCGCCGGTGATGCGCATGCCGGCCACGAGCGCCACGGTGCTCACCAACGCGAGTGTGATGAGCGCACGGGAAAGCCCCACCAGGGCGTAGCCGAGCACGATCCCCCGCCGATCGCCCGCGGCCAGCATCAGCCGCCTGGCAAAGCCGCTCTCGAAGTCGAACGCCAGCGTGAATCCGGTGAACAGCCCCGCGAACGTGGCCGACTGGATCACCACGAACACGAACTGAAACGCGGTGTAGCCGGCGGGGAAGTGAAAGCCCGGCACCGAGCCCAGCGCCGAGAGGCCACCGGCGAAGCTCGCGAAGAAGATCAACGGGAACACGAGCGACGGTATGAAGAGATCGGGCCGCCGTAGGTAGGTGTGCAGCGAGCGCCACGCGATCGCAAGCGCGACGGCCCATACGCCCGCGGAGTGCGCGGCGCGATCGCTCATGTGCGCTCCAGGCGCTTGTCCAGGGCCCAGCCCACCGCCACGAGGCCGATTATCAGCAGCGCGAGGGCTACGGCGAAGCCGCGCCAGAGCGCGGTGGCGTCCCAGCCGAAGATGAAGAGGCTGCGAAAGCCCTCGATCAGGTAGGAGATCGGGTTCCAGGTGGCCACCGTGTGAAACCAACCGGTGCGCAGCAGCTGCCGCGGCAGGTTGCTGGAGGAGAGGAAGATGAACACGAAGAACAGCGGGAACAATCCCTGCACCGCCTCGCCGGAGCCGGTGCGCAGCGCGGCCACGCACCCGAGCGAGCCGAATGCGACCGCGGCGATCGAGCCGAGCACGACGATCACCACCGCGCCGCCCACGCCGGCCAGCAGATGCGCGCCGGCGATCAGGCCGAGCAGGATGTACACGATCGATTGCGCCGCGCCCAGCACGGCCACGCCCGCCAGCGATCCCGCGATCAGCGAGACGCGGTGCATGGGCGTGAGCGCGAGCCTGTTGAAGAAGCCGCTCTCGATGTCCTCGGCGAGGTTGGTGCCGGTGTTGATCAGCGCGAACATGCTGCCCTGGATGAATGCCACCGCGATCGCGAAGGAGATGTAGGAGTCGGTGGGAAAGCCGGGCAGGCGCGTGGCCGCGCGCAGGCCGGAGGCGTTGACCGCCAGCAGGATCGCGGGGAAGAAGATGATGGGAAACACCTGGAACGGCTGGCGCGCGGTCTTGAGGATCGAGCGCCCGGCCAGCGCGCCCACCTGGGTGACGAGCGCGGGACTCATACCTGTTGCATCGAAGCCCGCGCCGGCTCCTGCTCGCCGCCCCCGCCGCCTCCGACCGCGCCGCTCTCGCCGTGCTCGCCGCCATTCCCGCCATCCTCGCCGTCCTCGCCCTGCTCGCCCTGCGCGGCTCCCTCGAGCGAGCGCCCCGTCTTGGCCAGGAACACGTCGTCCAGCGTGGGCGCGTGCAGGCGCAGATCAGCCACCCTCACATGCTCGGCGTCCAGCGCGCGCACGATGTCGGCGAGCTCGCCCACCCCCGTGGGCAGCCGCACGGCGACCGCGCCCGACGCCGCCGCGGCATCCTCGCCGAAGCGGTGCAGCACGCGGATGAGCCGCTCGCGATCGCCGGGGTCCTGCGGCACGGCTTCCACGCTGGGGCGGCCGATGCCGGCCTTCAGCTCCGCCGGGGTGCCTTCGGCGACGAGCTTGCCCCGATCGATGATGCCCACGCGGTGGGCCAGCACGTCGGCCTCCTCCAGGTACTGGGTGGTGAGGAAGATCGTGACCCCGTCGTCGGCGAGACGGCGGACCTCGTCCCACAGCGCCACCCGGCTCTGGGGATCGAGCCCGGTGGTCGGCTCGTCGAGGAACAGCAGCCGGGGACCGTGCACGAGCGCCAGCGCCAGGTCGAGGCGGCGCTTCATCCCACCCGAGTAGGTGTTGACCTTGCGGTCCCCCGCTTCGGTCAGGCCCACCCGCGCGAGCAGCTCGCTCCCGCGCGCGTCGCGCTCGAACTTGGGCAGCCCGTGGAGGGCGCATTGCAGGCGCATGTGCTCGCGGCCGGTGAGGAAGGGATCGAGCGCCGACTCCTGCAGCGAAGCGCCGATCGCCTTGCGCACCTCCGGGCCGTGCTGGACCACGTCGAAGCCCGCCACGCGCGCGGTGCCCGCGGTGGGGGGCAACAGCGTGGTGAGCACGAGCACGGTGGTCGACTTGCCCGCGCCGTTTGGCCCCAGGAAGCCGTAGATCTCGCCCGGCGCGACGCTCAGGTCGATGCCGTCGACCGCGCGCACGCCGCCCTTGAACTCCCTGACCAGCCCCCGCACCTCGATTCCCTCGCCGCCGGACATGGGCGCCCACGATAGCTGTCCGCCGCGGGCCGATCCGCGGCCGCGCCAGCGGTGCCGGTCGAGCTCCGGCCGTTTCGTGTTTTGTTTTTTGGATTGGTTCCGCGCGGAACGAATCCTCTTTTTGAATCCCCCAACGGCGCGGGCGACAGGTGTGTTCGGGGCGGCGCGCCCGGCGTCGGGCTCGAGGGGAGCGCGGCCACCCCGCGCGCGGCCGCTGTCGGTCGGGGTGGATCAAACTGATCAATTTACGGTCGGGGGCGCCAGCCTGTAGACGGCCATCGTCGCGTCCACCAGCTCCGATCGCACGGGGCCCTCCCGCAGCAGCTCGAAGCCGTTCTTCTCGAGCACCCTGCGCGATGCGACATTGGACGCCTCGGGATCCGCCATCAACCCGGCCGCCGGGTGCCGCTGCCTGATGTGCGCGACGAGCGCGGCGATCATGGCGGTTCCGGTGCCGTGCCCGATGCTCGCGGGCTCGCCGAGTGCGTAGTCCAGTCCGATGTCGCCCGGCTGCGCGCCGATCGCGTCCGCGTGGTCGGGGTGGTCCGCGCACAGGTACCACTGGCACCAGCCGATCGGCGTGCCCCCCCGCAGGACGATGAGCGCATGCGTTGGCTCATCTCCGCTCATCGCTGCGCGGAGCTCCTCGAGCTCGCGCTCCATCGTGGAGCCGGCGAGGTACCAGCGGGCCACGCGCGGCTCGCGCAGCCATACCTCGACCAGCGCGAGGTCGGTCGTTTGCATCGCTCTGAACGCCAGCGCGGGCGCGCTCACTCGGCGAGCCACTATAGGCGATCGTCCGCGAACCAGCCCGTTGCGGTTGGTTCACAACATGGCAACCGCAACGCCACGACTCCCCAACACCCGCGTCATGCGCTGAGCAGTAGGAGTGTGTGCACCACCCATCCCACCGAGGAGAACCACATGTTTTCACCTGTCAAACGCCGCGCGGTTGGCGCACTCGCCGTGGCCGCGATCGTGGGCGGCAGCTCAGCCGCCGCCGTGGTCGCCGCTCCGCTGCGCCGAGGTGACTCTCGTGATGGACGCGGCACAGGCGCGCTCGAGCACGTGCTGCTGATCTCGGTCGACGGCATGCACCAATCCGATCTGGAATGGTATGTCGCCCACCATCCCCAATCGGAGCTCGCGCGGCTGGCCAGCGGCGGCGCCGAGTACACCGGCGCGCAGACCGCCGACCCGTCGGATTCCGATCCGGGTGGCACGGCTCTGATGACCGGCGGCGACCCCAGGGTGACCGGCATCTATTACGACGACGAGTACAGCCACGGGGTGTTCCCGCCCGGCACCACCAACTGCTCGGGACCGGTGCCGGGTGGCAACGTGATCTACGACTCGCCCGACGACCTGCTCCCCGAAGTGCCGGACCTGCTCAACAACGGGAGCGGCGAAACCTTCCCCTCGTTCGACGAGGGCGGCTCGATCTACCCGGGCGGCATCGACACCAACCCGGGCGCGATCATGAACCTCAGTCCCCACCCCCAGTCGGGTCTGAACCCGGCGACCTACCCGGTCAACCCCAAGACCTGTCAGCCGATCCAGCCTTGGGACTACCTGCAGGTGAACTCGATCTTCGGAGTGATCCACAACGCCGGCATGCGCACCGCGTGGTCCGACAAGCACGCGATCTACACCTCGTTCGCCGGGCCGGGCTCCAATGGCGAAAGCATCGACGACTTCTTCGGGCCGGAGATCGATTCGCAGGCGGTCGAGCCCAATGGCGTGCCGTACCCGGTCGACGGCGCGTGGACGGCCTCCAACGCCGCCACCAAGCAGTACGACTCCTACAAGGTGCAGGCGGTGGTCAATTGGATCGACGGCTTCGAACACTCCGGCACCGGGCCGCGGGTCGGCACGCCGGCGATCTACGGGATGAATTTCCAGACCGTGTCCACCGCGGAGAAGCTGAAGAGCTCCGCGGCCGTGCTGGAAGGCCCCAACGCGGAAGGCAACTACACCGAAGGCCCCTCGCTGCCGGGCGGCTATGTCACCGAAAACGGCGTCCAGGTGCCGGGTCCGCTGCTGCGGGGCGCGCTCGATTACGTCAACGAATCGCTGCAGCGCATGGCCGACGCGATCCACGCCGCCGGTGAGGCTCATTCGACGGCGATCGTCCTGACCGCCAAGCACGGCCAGTCGCCGTTGAACAACAACCAACTGCAACGGATCGCCGACGGTCCGATCATTGCCGCCGTCAACGGCGCCTGGGCGGAATCGCATCCCAGCAACCCGACGCTGGTCGTCCAGGTGGCCGACGACGACGGCGCGCTGTGGTGGCTGTCGGACCGCTCGCAGCAGGCGGCCGACTTCGTCGAGAACTACCTGTGGACGCACACAGCCCCGGCGGTCAACTACGCCGGCGAAACGATCACCGTCCCGCACTCCGGCCTGCGGGAGATCTTCGCCGGCAAGCAGTCGGCGCAGTTCTTCGGCGTGCGGACCTCCGAGCCCGACCACCCGGACGTGTTCGCAATCGCGCAGGTCGGCACGATCTACACGAAAGGCTCGAAGATCGCCGAGCACGGCGGCGACAACCCGGGCGACCGCGACGTCCCGCTTGTGGTCTACGCGCCCGGCGCTGTGCATCCTGGCCAAACAGGCCACGGG
>WQXW01000015.1 GCA_009781575.1 Solirubrobacterales bacterium | reverse complement strand
GCCGACCGACAGGAGCAGATACGCCCCCACCGAGGAGGCGAGGTCGAGCATCGCCCGGCCGAAACGGGGCTGCGCGTAGGGGGCGAGCACTTGGCGCCAAGCCGCGGGGCTGCGGGCGGGCTCGGGGGGAGCTGGGGGTGGGTCGCTGTGCCGGGGCCGCGAGCGCCCTGGGATCTCGCCGGCATGCGCGCCGGCCTGCGTTTCGATGGGGTTCATCAGCACCCTTTCTCTGGTTGCACAGGCAGCCGGACTGGCGGTGACGCCCCCAATCGTCCGCGGCAGCCTACCGGGTGTGGCTGCGCAATGCTCAAAGACCCCGCGGCGACGCACATCTCACGCCGGGCGTGCCGGGATGGGTTGCCCGGGCATGGTACATTGCTGGGGACAAGAAATGCTCCATAATCTAGAAATCCCAGCAAATAGAGCGGTCTAATGGCCTCAGCAACGGACATTACGGCGGACACGGACACGCCCCGGGATTATCTTGCGAGCCACTCGTGGATCACGTTCCGACTCGACGTCACGAAGGCGCCGTGGACGTTTTGGAACCACGTTGGCGAAGCGCGCTCGAAGTGCAGCCATTTGGCGAACACGCCACTCCCGCCGAGCCTGGCGGAACAGATGGAGCGGGTCTACCTCGCGAGGGGCGCTCACGCGACGACCGCGATCGAGGGCAATACCTTGAGCGAAAAGCAGGCGCTCGCGGCGGTGGAAGGCCGCCTGCAGCTCCCCCGAAGCCAGAGGTACCTTCGGCAAGAGCTCGAGAACGTGGTCCATGCGATCGCCGCCATCGAGCAGGAGATCCATGCGGGGGGTCGTTTGGAGCTCACACTCCAGCGGCTGCGTGAGCTGAACGCGCAGGTTCTCGCCGATCTCGAGGTCGACGATCACGTGCGGCCCGGGGCGCTGCGCACCCACGCGGTTGTGGTCGGGGGGGTCTATCGGGGGGCGCCCCCGCAGGACTGCGAGTACCTGGTTGTGAGGATGTGCGACTGGCTGAACGGGCCCGACTTCCAAGGCGACGACGACGGAGGGGAGCGGGACTTCATGTTGGCCCTGCTGAAGGCCGTCACCGCGCACATCTATATCGCCTGGATTCACCCATTCGGCGACGGTAACGGACGCACGGCCCGACTGATCGAGTTCGCGATCCTCACGGCCGCGGGAGTTCCGTCGGTTGCGGCTCATCTTCTGTCCAATCACTACAACGCGACCCGCTCGCGCTACTACAGAGAGCTCGACCACGCGTCGAAGTCCGGTGGAGAGCTGACTCGCTTCCTCGACTATGCGGCCGAAGGGTTCGTTGGCGAACTTCAGCAACAGCTCGACGAGCTCCACGGATGGGTTGTCCAGGCAGCGTGGACCAACTACGTCTATGAGTACTTTGGGGACGCGCACACCGTCACTCCCCGCCGCCAACGTGACCTCGTGCTCGCTCTCCCCAGCGACGACTACACACCGCGGGCCGAGGTCTCGACGCTGACGCCGCACCTGGCACAGGCGTACGCAAACAAGGGGCCGAAGACCGTTACCAGGGACCTCAATGCGCTATCCAAAGCTGGTCTCATCGAACGGACGCCTGAAGGCGTAAGGGCGCGCCGCGAGCTGATGATGTCGTTTGTCCCTCGAACCGTCCCCGGAGCGCAACGCGACCTCGACGACCGACGCGCTGCCGGCCTGGAAGGATGGGCTCGTGACCGATAGCCTCCGGACGCCGCCCCCGATCTCCGCGACACCTCCGACCTCCGCAACCTCCGCGGCGCCGGCCGCGGGGCTGGCCGCGGCGCCGGCCGCGGGGCTGGCCGCGGCGCCGGCCGCGGGGCCGGGTGGGCCGGCCGGCTACCTGCCGATCGGCGAGCACGGGATCATCGGCGACCTGCACACCGCGGCGCTGGTGGGCAGCGACGGCACGATCGACTGGTTCTGCCCGGATCGGTTCGACGGTCCGAGCGTGTTCGGCGCGTTGCTGGACCGCAACCGCGGGGGCCACTACCGGATCGCGCCGGAGGATCGGCTGGAGGGGACCAAGCAGCTGTATCTGCCGGAGACCAATGTGCTGATCACCCGCTTTCTCTCGCCGGAAGGGGTGAGCGAGATCCAGGACTTCATGCCGGTGGGCGGTGGCCCACAGCGGCTGATCCGAAGCGTGGTGGGGATCCGCGGCGCGCTGCGCTTCCGTGTCGAGGTGGAGCCGCGCTTCGGCTATGGCCTGTACGAGCCGCAGGTCGCGCTCGAGCCGGCGGGCGCGGTGTTTCGCGCGCGGGGCCACGCGCTCGCGCTCGGTTCGCCGGTCGCGCTCGAGCGGACCGCCGCGGGAGTGGCGGCCGAGTTCAGGCTCGCGGCCGGGGAGAGGCTGACGTTCGTGCTGCAGTCCGGCGAAGAGGCGCCGCGGCTGGACGCGCGCGAGGCGGAGCGGCTGGGCGATGAGACGGTGAGGTTCTGGCGCTCGTGGCTGCGCCAGTCGTCATACCGCGGGCGCTGGCGAGAGATGGTGGATCGCTCGGCGCTCACGCTCAAGCTGCTGTCGTATGAGCCGAGCGGCGCGATCGTGGCGGCCCCCACGACGGGCCTGCCGGAGCGGATCGGGGGAACGCGCAACTGGGACTACCGCTACGCGTGGGTGCGCGATTTCGCGTTCTCCATATACGCGCTGTCGCGCCTGGGATTCGCCGCGGAGGCGGTCGCGTTCAACGGCTTCCGCCGCAAGGTCTCCACGGCGGCGGCGGTCCACGACGGCGGCAGCCCGCTGAACGTGATGTACCGGATCGACGGTGGCAGTTGTCTGACGGAGCACGAGCTGACGCACCTGGAGGGCTACCGCGGCTCGCGCCCGGTGAGGATCGGCAACGGCGCGGCCACCCAGCTGCAGCTCGACGTGTACGGAGATCTGTTCGACTCGATCTACATCGCCGAGCGCCAGGCGCTCGGAGGGCACGGCGAGCTGATCGCGTACGACGACTGGATCAGCCTGGTGCCGCTGATCGAATGGGTGTGCGATCACTGGCAGGAGCCGGACAACGGCATCTGGGAGACCCGGGGCGGTCGCAAGCGGTTCACCCATTCGCACCTGATGTGCTGGGTCGCGCTGGACCGTGCGATACGCATCGCGACCAACCGCGGCCTGCCCGCGGACCTCTCCCGCTGGACGCGCACGCGCGATGAGATCTTCGCGTGGGTGATGGCGCACGGATGGAGCGAGCGCCGGCGAGCATTCGTGCAGGCGGAGGGCTCGGATGTGCTGGACGCGTCGCTGCTGCTGATGCCGCTCGTGCATTTCATCGCCCCCACCGACCCGCGCTGGCTCTCGACGCTGCGCGCGATCGGCAGCGAGCTGGTGTCGGACAGCCTCGTGTACCGCTACGACCCCGCCTCGGCGCCGGACGGGCTGGAGGGCGAGGAGGGCACGTTCTCGATGTGCAGCTTCTGGTACGTGGAGTGCCTGGCGCGGGCGGGGCACCTGGAGGAGGCGCAGCTGGCGTTCGAGAAGATGCTCACCTACGCCAACCACCTCGGGCTGTACTCCGAGCAGATCGGCTCCAGTGGCGAGCTGCTGGGCAATTTCCCCCAGGCATTCACACACCTCGCGTTGATCAGCGCCGCCACCAGGCTCGACCTGGAGCTGCAGAGGTGGCATCCGTCGAGAACTGGAACCCCGCGCGCGAGCTAGCGGCCTGCGCGACCGAAAGGCCCGCCGGCGCCGCTTCGGCAGCGAGCGCGGGATCACGTGAGCGAGCGTGGATAGTCGTGCTGTTTGAGCACCACGTTGAGCTGCGCGCCGAGCATGGTGATCAGCGCCTGGAGATAGAACCACCACAGGATCGTGATCACGGTGGCGAAGTGTCCGTAGCTCGACTGAGCGTTCTTCAGGTACCGGGAGATGATCAGGGTGGACAGGACCTGGAGGACGAAGAACGCGATCCCCGACAGGAGAGCCCCCGGCAGCACATCGTGGGTGGTGACGTGGCGATCGGTGAGAATCCGGAAGGCGGCCACGAAGATGCCGACGTTGAGCGCGGCCGACAGCACGTAGCCGCCCACCCGTCCGAGCGCGCCGAGATTCACACCGCTGGTCGAGCTGGCGAGCAGCCCGGACACGAACGTGGTGAGTACGAGGCCCGAGCCGACCGTGGCCAGTACCAGAATGCTGCGCTTCACCTGCTGGACCAGACCCGGCTGTTGGTCGGGCGCGCTGCCCCACACGGTGTTGAAGGCAAACTGCGCGGTGCGCACCACGCCGGAGCCGCTCCACAGCGCGGTGGCGAGCCCCAGCACGATGGTCCACCACGCGCCACTCAATCCGCTGACGGTCTTCGGATCGAGCAGGGGAAACATCTGAGCGATGTGGCCGAGCACCGAGTTCTTCTCGCCGGTGGGAAGGAAGATCGCGAGGAGCGTGACGAGCACCAGGAACAGCGGGAACACGGAGAAGAACGCCCAGAAGGCGATCATCGCGGCGAGGTTCGAGGACTGGTCGTCGGAGAACTTCTTGACCGTCGCCACCGCAACCGCCAGCGAGGCGCGGTCCCTCTGCGCGCGATCGAGCCTCTGCAAGACGCCAGTGGTCATGCGCTCCAGCGGCGCAGTATCGCACGACGACCACTCGCGCCGCGGGCTGCGGGGGCGGTCCGCGGCTCGAGCTCCGGGCGGGCGCTCGCGCCGGCGGTGCCGGCCAAGCAGCGTCCGTTTCGTGTTTTGTTTTGAGGATTGGTTCCGCGCGGAACGAATCCCCAAAACAAATCCCCCAACGGCGCCTCAGACAGGTGTGTTCGAGGCCGCGCGCCCGCGCGCGCCCGCGCCGCGCTGGAGGGGAGCGGGCGCCCTGCGCGCGGCCCGCGAAGGCCTCGGGCGGTGGACTGCTCGGGGCCCTCTGGGTTACGAGTTGCCTGCGCCCGACGAACCGCTGGAGGCACCCGTCGATGGCGGAGCTGCGGAGCCGCCCGCGCCCGCTTGCGAGCCCGGGCCGGCGGCGGGTTCCGGCGCGGCCGCAGGGGCGGGAGCCGCCGCCGCCGGAGCGGGCGCAGCGGCTGGTGTCGCAGCGGTCGCTGGAGCCGGGGCCGGGGCGGGGACCGGAGCCGGCGCCGGCGCGGCCGCAGGGGCAGGAGCCGCCGCCGGAGCTGGCGCAGCCGCCGAGGCCGGAGCGGTGGCCGGGGCCGGAGCGGTGGCCGGGGCGGGAGCGGGTTCCGAAGCGGCGGTTGGAGCCGGAGCCGCTTCCGGGGCGGGAGCGGTGGCCGGGGCCGGAGCGGTGGCCGGGGCCGGAGCGGGCGCGGCTTCCGGGGCCGGCGCGGCGGGGGCTTCCGGAGCGGCTGCGGCCGTGGGAGCGGCGGCCGGTTCGGGCGACTCGGTGGGCGCGGGCGTGCCGCCGGTTTCCGATGTGGTGGCTGGTGTTGTGGCGGTGGTCTGACCCGTCGGTTCCGGCTGACTGGTCACGTCGCTCGGGCTGGGCGGTGCCGCGGCGCTGGGCTGGCCGGCCGGCGCTTCGGTGCCGCCGCTCGTCGTCGTGGTGGTGCTGGACGCGGCGGCAGAGCCGGCCTGGTCGTTCGGTGATCCGCTGGTCGTCGGGCCTGCAACCACCGCGTTGGGGCTCGCCGGGGCCGAGCTCTGGGGCGACGACGCCGGGGCGGGCGCGGCGGTCCCGCCGGTCACGCCGGCGGAGGAGGTGTTGGAGCTCGAGGCGCCTCCCTGAGCGTAGACGGCGCTTGCCAGGTGGACCGTCGCTATGCGCGCGCGGAAGCGACCCGACGCATGCGAGTTGCGCGAGCGGAGCGCGATCGTGCGCGCTGCCCGCGCGCGGGTGCCCGCGTGCTGACTGGCGAGGCTGTTGATGAGTGACAGCATGCGCGACCCGCCGCCCATCGGACCGGGGGGGTAGAACCCGATCTCCAGGTGGGGACCGGTCGAGATGCCGACGATGCCGGAGCCGACCTCGCTGATCTGTTGCCCCGCAGTCACGTGCTGCCCGACGCGAACCATGTCCGCGCCGGCGTGACCGTAGTAGACCTCCATGCCCTTCATCGGGCCGGAGGTGATTCGGAGGATCGGCGCGTTGGGGCCGAAACCGCTGATCCCCTCGCCGATGATCACGCCTTCGCCCATCGCGTAGAGCGGTGTGCCGCCCGGCGCGGAGTAGTCGACGCCCTGATCGACATACGGGTTGGCGATGTACTGACGGGGAAGCGGGAGGGCGACCCCGTTGGTCAGAACGTAGGTCGCCGGCTGCGAGCTGGGGTGTACCGGCGCGACGACCCCAACCGGCCGTGGGGCTTTGCTGCCGGTCGTCCTGGGAGCCCCGGTCGAGCTGGGCGCCTTGGTTGTCCTGGGGGCTTCGGCCGCGCCGGGGCCCTGGGTTTCGACGGTCCCGCTGGGCGCGGCGGTCCCGCTGGGGGCTCCGGCCCCGCTGGGGGCTTCGGCCGCGCTGGACCCCCCGCTGCCGGGAGTGGTGGAGCCCGTGCCGGCGGTCGCGGTGGAGCCGCCCGCTTCGCCGGTGTCGGCGGCGCTCGAGCCAATCGAGGCCGCCGAGGCCACCGGGCCGCCGCTGGCGGCGTTACCGAGGGCGGCTTCGGCGCCGGCCGGCTGTGTGGTGGTGGGCGCGGACGCGTTCGCCGCTGTCGCGCTGGCCTGCGCGCTCGTGGCGACGGCGGGCGCGGTGGTGCCTTCGGTGGTGTTGACGAGCGGAGCGTGTTGTGAGCCGGCGGCGGCGGCGGCGCTGTGGGCCACCGGAGAGCCGGTTTCGGGCGCCCCGCCCATCACCAGCACGGGGGCGTTGAACATGGCGGCCCACGTGCCGGTGTTGATCGCGCCGGTCAGCGCCAGCGCGTGGTTGCGCTGGAACTCCAGCACCGCGCCGCGCGTGAGCGGCCCGAAGATCCCGTCCACCGCGAGGTGGCTGGAGGGAAGCACTTCGTTCAGCCGCCGCTGCGCGGCGGCCACCAATTCGCCCTGGCTGCCCGTGCGGAGCACGACCCGGCGGCCACTCGAGGCGAGCAGCCCGTTGGCGGCGGTCCCGGTGCTGCCCGCCCCGGTGGACCCGGAACCGGAGTCGGCCATGGCCACGCCACGCGCGATCGCGGGGACCGCGGCGATCGCCGCGCTGACCGCCAGCGAGGCGCTCTTGCGCTTGCGCTGCGCATGTCGCCCGATCTCGGCCAGCCTCCGGCGCTGCCGCGAGCGGGCCAATGAGCGCTCCCAGATCTCGGACGAGCCGAGATCCCGGACATGGGAGGCGAGATCGCGGACATGAGTGGTATCGCGAAGCGCGTTGGGGCGCAGCGTGGACAAGGGTCTGCTCCTTTCGGTTGTCGCCTCCGGGGTTAGCTGACGGGCTCGCGTGACCGAATCACGCTACGCCGCGCTCTGGCGGCGATTCGCCCCAGCGACACTGGGCCGCAACGGGTCCCCCGGTTCTCGCTCTACCGAGGAGCGAGAACTCGGCGTTGAAAATTTCCCGTGCAAGATAACGACAATCGCGGCAGAAAGTCGAGCCACCGGTGCAACGAACGTTGCAGGCACGGCCGTTTGGTGTTTTGTTTTTGGGATTGATTCCGCGCGGAACGAATCCTCTTTTTGAATCCCCCAACGGCGCCGCCGACAGGTGTGTTCGAGGCCAGCGTGCGGCCAGATTCCCGCAAAATGCGCATTTTCATTTTTTTCATTGCGCCCCGTGTGGCCCGAGCGGGCGCGGGGACTTTGATCACATTGATCAACCGGCGGTGGACTCGAAGAGCTCGACGAGATTTCCGGCGGGGTCCTCGACGAGGATCTGCCTGCCCCCGACCCCCGTCACGATCTGGTTCCGAAAATGGGCACCATGCTCGCGGAGGTCGGCCACACTCGACTCGAGGTTCTCGACCTCCAGCTGGAACCGATTCCACCCTCCCGGCTCGGGCAGCGTGCCGTCGGGCATGGGCGCACCGCCGCCGGGACCGCCGCCGGGCACGCTGAGCACGAGCCGCAGTGGGCCTCTCGACAGCATCGCGAACGTCGGCGCGGGGTGCATGATCTCCTCGAAGCCCAGTCGCTGGCAGTAGAACTCGATCGCGGGGTCCATGTCGTCGACGAAGTAGCGGACGGTTGCGTGCTCGTGGGGCATCTGCGGTCGCCTCCTGGATTGAATGGCCGACGTGGGCGACCCAAAATAGGGAAGTTCGATCGCGCTGCGCGTGCCGACGCCCCAGCGCCTCGCGGCCGGTGATCGAGGGTCCGGGGAGGAGCGATCGTGTCGAGCGTTCTCCCCGCGCGGGGGGCGCACGGTGGATCTGCAACCATCCACCTGTGTCCATCACCACGCAGAAGCCGGACCGTCTGCGGACACTGCTGGAGACCGGCATCGCGATCACCTCCGAGCTGTCGCTGGACGCGGTGTTGCAACGGATCGTGGAGGCCGCGGCGCGGCTCACCGAGGCAAGGTATGCGGCGCTGGGCGTGATCGATCGCACCGGCACGGGCCTCGAGCGCTTCGTGACGACGGGCATCGACGAGCAGACACGCGCCGCGATCGGCAACCTCCCGCGCGGCCGTGGCATCCTCGGGGTGTTGATCACCGACTCGCGCAGCCTGCGGTTGCACGATCTCGGCGAGGATCCCCGCGCGGTGGGTTTTCCGGCCCACCACCCGCCGATGCGCACATTCCTCGGGATGCCGATCCGCTTGCACGGCGTGGCGTACGGCAACCTCTATCTCACAGAGAAGGTGGGCGGCGGGGACTTCGACGAGGAGGACGAGGGGCTGGTCAAGCTGCTCGCCGGGCAGGCGGCGGTGGCGATCGAGAACGCTCGCCTGTACGAGGCCGAGCGGGCGACTCGCAGCCGCCAGGAACGCGTGCAGATGGTGGCCGACATCGCGCTGGCGCACACGGGGTTGGATGACCTGCTGGGGGTCATGCTGCCGCTGATCCGCAAGCTGCTGGCGGCGGACACGTGCATCCTGTTCCTGGTGGACGAGCAGTCGCGAGAGCTCGTGGTGCGCGCCGGCGACGGTCTCGGGACCGAGAGGCTGGTGGGCCGCGTTCGCTATCCCGTCGGCGAGGGCCTGGTCGGCCGGGTGGCAACCGAGGGCAAGCCGGTTGTGCTGGCGGACGTGGAGCACAACACCGAGGTCAACCCGATCGTGCACGAGCTGGGGGTCGAGTCGCTCTGTTATGTGCCGCTGCTCATGCCGGGCAACATCGTGGGGGTGCTCCACGTGGGCACGCTGTCGCCGTGCGTGTTCACGGAGGACGACGTCGAGCTCCTGCGCATGGCGGCGGATCGAGCGGCGATGGCGATCGTGCACGCCCGGCTCTTCCAGGCTCAACGGGAGACCGCGGAGGCGCTGGCGCACACCAACGAGGAGTTGCGCAAGCTCGATCAGATGAAGGACGGCTTTGTCAGTGGCGTGTCCCACGAGCTGCGCACCCCGTTGACGTCGATGCTGGGGTACCTCGAGATCCTGCAGGGCGGGGAGGCGGGCGAGCTCAGCGACGAGCAGCAGCATTTTCTGGGGATCGTCGATCGCAACTGCCACCGGCTGGCGGATCTCATCGAAGACATCCTCTTCCTGTCGCGTCTCGACGGCGATCGCTTTCACCTGCAGCGCGCGTCGGTCGATCTCGGCGAGCTGGTGGCCGAACGCGTGGAGTCGATCCGCCCGGCGGCGGAGAAGAAGCGCGTCGAGCTCCGACTCGAGGTGTCGGGCGCCGCATCGCAGCTGTGGGCCGATCCGTCGAGGCTCGCGCAGGTGGTGGACAACCTGCTGTCGAACGCGGTCAAGTTCACGCCGGAGGGAGGGGATGTGTTCGTCACCATCGCCACCTCGGAGGAGGCGACGCGCCTGGAGGTGAGGGACACCGGTGTGGGCATTCCCGAGGACGAGGCCGGGCGGCTGTTCGAGCGCTTCTTCCGCGCGTCCACCGCCCAGAACATTCAGGGCACGGGCCTCGGCCTGTCGATAACGAAGTCGATCGTCGAGGCGCACGGCGGCACGATTGCGGTGGGCAGCGCGGTGGGCGTGGGAACGACCCTCACCGTCGAGCTGCCCTTGGCGAGCGAGCCGGCGCCTGCCGACAATTCCACCGAGGAGGTGAGCGGTTGATGAACAGCCGCGCCGAGAGGGAGCAGCCGGTGGTGCTCGCCGCGGACGACGAGGAGGACATCCTCGAGCTGATCGTGTTCCGCCTCGAGCACTCGGGGTACACGGTGTTGCAGGCGCACGACGGCGAGCAGGCGCTCGAGGTCGCGCGCAGCTCGCAACCGGATCTCGCGGTGCTCGACGTGATGATGCCGAAGATGGACGGTTTCGAGCTGACCCGACGGCTGCGCGCGGAGGACACGACGAGCAGGATGCCCATCATCCTGCTCACCGCGCGCACCCAGGAGGCCGACATCCAGCGCGGCTTCGACGCCGGGGCGGACGACTACATCCGCAAGCCCTTCAGCCCGCAGGAGCTGCGCGCGCGGGTGCAGGCCATACTCGGCCGCCGGTGATGGGTCGGGCCGATGAGCGCCGGCCCCCGATGAGCGGCGCCCCCCGATGCGCGGCCCCCGATGAGCGGTGGCCCCCGATGAGCGGCGGTCCCGATGAGCGGTCCCGATGAGCGGCGGTCCCCGATGAGCGCCGGCCCCGGTGAGCGATGACCTCGGCGCTGGCGATCACCGCGCTTGCGTTCGTCGCTGTTGCGCTCGTCCTGTTGATCGAGCTCGCGATTCGCCGCGTGGTGCTGGAGCGGCGCGCGCGCCGATACGCGGCGGCGGTGCGCCGTGTGCGCCCGATCGCAATTGAGCTGCTCGAGGGGGAGGGGCGCGAGCGGCCGGCGCTGCCAACCGGCGACCAGGCGGTGCTGGCGGAGGTGCTGGGGCGGTACTCGCGCCAGCTCACCGGCGAGGCGAGCGGCCGCGTGGCGGAGTACTTCCGGGGCAGTGACGCGCTGGCGCGCTCGCTGCACGAGCTGGGTTCGTGGCGCACGTGGCGGCGAGCGGCGGCGGCGTATCGGCTGGGGGACATGGGCTGCGAGGAGGCGGCGCCGGCGCTGCTGGCGGCGCTCGAGGACCGCAGGCGCGTGGTGCGGGGCGCGGCGGCGCGCAGTCTCGGGCGGCTCGAGGTTGTGGAGGCGGCGAAGCCGCTCGTGGAGGCGCTGGTGTCGGAGCGGGTTCCCAACGGCGTCGCGGGCGAGGCGCTCGTGGAGCTGGGACCGTCGGCGGTGGGGGAACTGCGCGTGATCGCCGGACACCCCAGCCACCGACTGCGCGCCACCGCGATCGCGCTGCTGGGGCTGGTGGGCGACTCGGGGGGCTCGTCGTTGGCCGTCGATTGCCTGGGGGATCCGTCGGCGGAAGTGCGCGCCACCGCCGCGGAGACGCTCACACGAATCGGCGGGCCGCCGGCGGAGGGAGCGCTGCGATCGGCGCTGGAGGACCGCATTCACTTCGTGCGCGCGGGCGCGGCGACCGCGCTGGGGGTGATCGGCTCACGTGAGGCGCTGCCGCGGCTGCTCCAGATGGCGCGCACCGACGCGTTCCGCCCGGCGCGCGCGGCGGCACAGGCGGTGGCGCGGATCTCGCCGAAGGCGCTGGCGGAGGCGGCGGAGGAGGAGGACGCGGGACCGCACCTGCACGAGGCGGCGGATCTGAGCGCGCTGTGAGCGTGGTCGAAGCGATCCTGTGGGTTTTCTCGTGGCTGGCGTTCGCCTACTTCGCGGTGTACGGCCTCTGTCAGATCGCGCTCACACTGGTCGCCTGGAAGAGGCTCGCCGCGGGTCGTCACGCGCGGACGTTCTCGCCACTGGATGAGATCTACTCCTCACCGTTCACTCCGCCGGTGTCGATCCTCCTGCCGGCGTACAACGAGGAGGCGGGCGTGGTGGGGTCGGTGCACTCGCTGCTGGACCTCCGCTATCCGCGCCACGAGGTGATCGTGGTGAACGACGGTTCGACCGATCGCACGATCGAAGTGCTGCGCGAGGCGTTCGAGCTCGTGCCGGTGCGCGAGGCGTTGCGCACCCGCATTCCCACGGCCCCCGTGCGCGGCGCGTTCGTGTCGCGAACGCACCCGAATCTCTGGGTGCTGGACAAGGAGAACGGCGGCAAGGCGGACGCGCTGAACGCGGGCATCAACGCCTCGGCACACGCGCACTTCTGCGCGATCGACGCGGACGCGGTGCTCGAGCAGGACTCGCTGCTGCGGATCATCGTCCCCTTCGTGGACGACCCCGAGCTGGTCGTGGCGGCGGGGGGCATCGTCAGAGTGGTGAACGGCGCGGTGATCGAGAGCGGCAGGATGGTGGACTTCCGCCTGCCGCGCGGCCACATCGCGCGCTTTCAGATTCTCGAGTACTTCCGCGCGTTCCTGATCGGGCGGCTGGGCTTTGACAGTATCAACGCGGTGTTGATCATCTCGGGAGCGTTCGGCCTGTTCAAGCGCGAGCTGGTCGAGGCGGTGGGGGGCTACGAGCACGGCACCGTGGGCGAGGACGCGGAGCTGGTGGCGCGGCTCCAGCGCTACCTGCGCCACGGTGGCGAGCGCTTTCGGATCCGGTTCATTCCCAACCCCGTCTGCTGGACCGAGGCGCCGTCGGACGTGAAGACGCTGTCACGACAGCGCCGGCGCTGGCAGCGCGGCCTCGGCGAGACCCTCTGGCGACACCGCTCACAGATCTTCAACCCCCGCGCGGGCGCGTTCGGCCTCTTCACACTGCCGTACTTCCTCTTCTTCGAGCTGCTGGGAGCGGTGATCGAGGCGCTCGGGATCCCCGTGGTGCTGGTCGCGTGGCTGATCGGGGCGCTGTCGGTGACCTTCTTCGTGCTCTTTCTGGCGGTGTCGGTGCTGCTGGCGGTGGTCATCTCGATCTCCGCGCTGCTGCTGGAGGAGTACGCGGATCGCCGCTACGAGCGCGGCCCCGACATGGCGCGCCTCGTGGTGTACGCGGTGGCGGAGAGCGTCGGTTACACCCAGATGACCGCCTACTTCCGGTGCATGGGCTTTGTCGACCTGCTGCGGCGACGGCACGACTGGGGCGCGATGACCCGGCGGGGGCTGGAACAGGCTCCGGAGGTGCCGCTGCCGGAGCCCCACGCGCGCGCGTAGTCGTTGCCTGTATCCACTGTCGTTGGCCTGATCGTTGCGCTGGCGTCGACCACGCTCGTCAGCCTCGCCTATCTGCGCCAGCACGGAGCGGCGGCGGCGTTGCCGGCGCTGTCGCTCAGGCGCCCGTTGCACTCGGCCAAACTGTTGCTCAACAGCCGCGCGTGGCTCGTGGGCTTTGCCATGGAGATCGCCGGGTTCGCCCTGTACGTGCTCGCGCTGGCGCTGACCGAGCTGGCGCTCGTGCAGAGCGTGGCGGCCGGCGGCATCGGGATCCTGGCGGTCGCGTCGGCGCGCTTTGGTCATCGCCGGCTCACGCGGCGCGAGCGCGTGGGGGCGGCGATCTCGGTGAGCGGGCTCGTGTTGCTCGCGCTCTCGCTCACCGGTGGGCAGCAGGGCGGTGTGCAGGGCGCGCTGGGTGAGATCGCGCTGTGGCTGGGCGTGACCGCGGGCGTGGCGGTCTTCACTGTGACCGCCATGCGGCCCTTCTTGCGCCATGGCGTGGCGGAGGGAATCGCGGG
>WQXW01000014.1 GCA_009781575.1 Solirubrobacterales bacterium | reverse complement strand
TTGTGCAGGCAGACGAACAGAACGGTCGCCATTCAGGCGCCGATCGCCGGTTGGCTGACCGCCCTATCGGCGCCGGCTCCATCGGTGGGGGCCCGCTCGTGATGGGGCACCAGCAGCTCGGCGGCGTCGGCGGGGGTCACGCCGGGATAGAGCGCTCTGATGGCGAGGATCGCGCAGGCGCCGCCGACGAGCTGCGCCACGACATAGCCGGGCACCGACGCGGGCGCGATGCCGGCGAACGTGTCCGAGAACATGCGCCCGACGGTGATCGCGGGGTTTGCGAAGCTCGCCGAACTTGTGAAGAAGTACGCAGCCCCGATGTACGCGCCCACGGCGGCCGGGGCCGCGCTCAGGCGTTTGGTGCGCGTGAGCGCGGAGATCACCAACAGCAGCCCGGCCGTGGCGATCACCTCGCTGAACAGGTGCGCGGGCGAGGCGCGATGGTGGGTTGAGATGCTGACCGCAGCGAGCGCGAACATGCCGTTGGCGGTGATCGCGCCGAGCACGCAGCCGGCAATCTGCGCGGGAGTGTAGGCGAGCGCATCGCGCCACGACAGGCCGCCGAAGGCCGCCTCCACCAACGAGACAACGGGGTTGAAGTGCCCGCCCGACACCGGGCCGAACATGACGATGATCGCCGCCAGTCCCATCGCGGTCGCGGCGGCGTTCTCGAACAGCTCCAGGCCCACGTCGCCGGGCGAGAGGGTCTGCGCTGCAATGCCCGACCCGATCACGAGCGCGGCGAGGAACGCGGAGCCGAGCAGCTCGGCGAGCAGGCGGCGGGGGAGGGGGGGCACGTCCACGCGTCAAGCGTATTGCATTGACAGGCATGATTGTTATTGATATATATAGATAGATGCCCGTCGATCTGGAGCTCGCACCAAAGACCAAGCGCCCGGCTGGGGAGCGCTGCTGCGAGCCCGTCGTCTACCCCGACGTGGACCGCGCTCGAGCGATCCGCATGGCCGAAGTCGCCAAGGCACTCGGCGATCCAATCCGCCTGCAACTCGTGGACGTGCTGCGCAGGCACGCCGGCAAGGTCTGTGTCTGCGAGTTGGTGCCGCTGTTCGACATCTCACAGCCCACGCTCTCCCATCACCTCAACAAGCTCCGCGCGGCCGAGATCGTGGACTCCGAGCGCCGCGGACTGTGGGCCTATTACTACGTGATCCCCGACGCCCTCCACGAGCTGTCGGCGTGGCTGACCTGACTCCCGCCAAAACGACCACCGATCCCTGCTGCGCCGCCGAGCGCCAGGCGACGTGCTGCGAGCCGGCCCGCCGGCGTGGTCGCGGGGCTCGGTAGAATCGGCGGGTGTCCACGTTGGAGGCGCCGCCTGAGCTGCACCGGCTCTCGATCGAGGAATACCACCGCCTGGTGGAGTGTGGAGGGTGGGATGAAGGCGCTCGAGTCGAGCTCATCGATGGACTGATCCTCGACATGAGCCCAAAGACCCCCCAGCACGAGAACGCGGTGAGTTGGCTGCTCGACTGGCTCGTGGGCCACCTCGACCACTCGCGCTATCAGCAGAGGGTCGGGGCGCCGCTGACGATCGGCTCGTCCGAGCCCGAGCCCGATCTGGCGATCGTTCAGCGTTCGGGGCCGCGCTTGCAGCATCCCTCGGGTGCGGTGCTGGTGATCGAGGTGGCGCTCAGCTCCAAAGAACGCGACCTGCAAACCAAGCCCGGTCTGTACGCGTGCGCGGTCGAGGAGTACTGGGTCGTCGACCTCGAGGCGCGCGGCGTGGTCGTGCACCGCGACCCGGCGGGCGACACCTACCGCGAGATCGCCACCGCCGGTTCCGGCGAGGAGCTGAGCGCCCGCTCGGTGAGCCTCGGGAGCCTGCCCACGCACGAGCTGTTCGCGGCCGCCTTCGCGCACCCGCCCCACGCCGGCTGAGCCGTTCCGTTTTGCGACCGTGGCGCAGTGCGGTGAGGTATCGACCGCTCGCGCGCAGCGGCAGCGTGACGGGCCGCCCACGACGGCGGCCTGTCGAGCGTCAGGGTCCGAGCAGTGTCGCCGGCACCACGGCGATCCCGTCTGTTCGCCTGTATGCGGCCGGTCCGGTTGTGAGGATCACCGCGTCGGTCAAGCCGTCGCCGAGCGCGTCGCGCAGCCAAAGCAGGTTGCGCACGTCGCGCGCTCCTATCGTCCCACCGAGCTTCACCTCGATTGCGAGAACTTTCGAGCCGCGCTCGACGATCAGGTCAACCTCGCGGTCCCCGCTCCACGTGCGCAGGTGGGCGGTGTGTGCCTCTGTGGCCTGAGCGTACACGCGAACGCACAGCGTGATCAGTGACTCGAAGAGGGCTCCCAGCAATGTGCCCTCGGGGTTCATCGCACGAGCGCGGCCGCGTGGGTGGAGCAGCGTTGCGGCGTCCACGTCGAGCAGGCGCGCCGCGAGCGCGGGGTCGGTGAGGTGGTGCTTCGGCGGTGCCGCCACGCGCGCCATTCGACTGCGTGTTGGGAGCCACGCGGGGACGGGGTCGAGAATCCACAGCCGTTCGAGCAGTTCGCGGTAGGGCTGCGTCGTGGCACGGCTCGGCTTCTCTCCCTGACCGCTCGTCGCCGCGTCGCGGATCTTCTCGTAGGAGGCCGTGGTCGCGGTGGCTGCCGCGTACGCCGCCATCCATCCGCGCAGCGCTCGCGGTCGTCTCACCTTGCGGCCGAGCTCCTCGAAGTCGCGCTCGATGATGCGCGCGATGTAGCCGTCCAGCTGCGCACGCGCGAGGCGATCGGACAGGCCGCGAAGCCCGGGAAAGCCAGATGCCAGGACCTCGCTCACATAGTCCTCCAAGCCGACGCCGGTCTGCCCATCGATCGGCGCCTCTCTGCCCTCGAGCAGCTCCCCGAGGCTCACCGTCGGCGTGTCCAGCCCACGCTCCATGAGCGTCATCGGACGCAGCCGGACCTGCACGATCCTGCCCGCGCCCGAATGAGTGGGCGGCACAGTCGGGGAGGCCGAGCCCGTCAGCAGGAAGCTGCCGGGCGGAGCACCTTCATCCACCGCGCGCCGCACGCGGTCGAAGGACTCGGGCACCTGTTGCCACTCATCGATCAGGATCGGTGGTCGGCCCGCGAGGAGCCGCCCCGGGTCGGCCTGCGCGATCGAGCGCTCGAGTGTGTCGTCGAGATGGTGGACCGTCGCCGCGCGCCGCAGCGCGGTGGCAGTCTTGCCAACTGCCTTGGGGCCCTCGAGCGCGACCGCCGCCAGCCCGGCCATGAGCTCGTCGAGCTCGTCGTCGACCACGCGCCGCGTGTAGCGCTTGGAGTCGTCAGTACCGCGGGCACCTTCATTTGCCGTCACCACCGGACTACTATACAGTTTCGCGGAATTCTACGATACAATTGCGCAGCCAGCTACTATACAGCTACGCAGACAGCGGGCGCAGACAGCGGGCGCAGACAGCCGCGGGCTGGCCCCTGGGGGGCCCCCGCGGCGCAGCGGCGCGGCCTCGAACACACCTGTCGCAGGCGCCGTTGGGGGAATCAAAAAAAGGATTCGTTCCGCGCGGAACCAATCCGCAAAACAAAACACGCAACGGACGCTGCTCGACGACCGGCGCCGCCGCAGCGGGCGCCCGCGAATTGCGCACCTGGACACTCGCCGAGTCCGTGCTTTCCCACCACGCCCAACGGTTTTTCCCCGCTCAACACGGCGCCGGCGGGCACGTAGGGTTGCGCCATGTCCGGCCACACGCAGGTGGCCGCCGGCGTCTCCGCCGATGCCGCGCCGCAGCCGGTTGCCGAGCCGATCCGAGTCGTGGTGGTCGACCGCCACGCGTTGATGCGCCGCAGCCTGCGACTGCTGCTGGAGAGCGAGCGGGACGTCGAGGTGGTGGCCGAGGCCCACGACCTCACGCGCGCCGTGCGCCGCGCGCGCGATCGTCGCCCTCGCGTGCTGGTGCTCGACCTGGCGCCGTCCTCCACGTCCAGCCTGCGCTCGCTGCGGGAGCGCCTGCCGCGCACACAGATCGTGGTGGTCACGATGGAGGAGAGCCCCGCCTTCGCGCAGCGCGCGCTCGCCGCCGGCGCGCTGGGGTTCGTCGCAAAGGATCGCGCCGACACCGACCTGCTCGACGCGGTGCGCGCCGCGGCGCGCGATGAGGAGTATGTGAGCCCCCACGTCGCCGCGCGCCTCGCCGCGCTCCACCGCGCGCGGACCGGCTCCCACCTGACGCTGCGCGAGGTCGAGGTGCTGCGCCAGATCGCGCTCGGCCACACCAGTGTCGAGATCGCCCGCAAATTGCGCCTCTCGCCGCGCACGATCGAGACGCATCGCGCCCACATCCAGCGCAAGCTCGGGGTCCGAACCCGCGCGGAGCTGGTGCGCTACGCGCTGCGGCGCGGGTTGCTGTGCGCCTGAGGCGCCGCGCTCAGCTGGCCGGCTCGGCCGGCCACACCGGCTCGGCCGACTCCACGCAGCCCGAGCGCCAGCCGTAGAGCGCCTCGCGCACCTCGTCCTCGACTTCGTCGCGCAACGCCCGGGTCCGTGAGCGCCGCCATTGCCACTGGTGAGGGGTCCTCGCGCGGCGTGCCGAGTCGCGTTGCATGGGCATGCCCCGACCGGCATCCGATCCGACCGGCTGCCCGACGCGGCGGGCATGCTCCCGGACTCGCTCGCCCTCTCGATCATGGGTCGTCATCGCCGATCCTCCCAGAAGGCTCAATGGGTCCCCACATCGACGCGGTGGGTCCCCACATCGTGACCGCGGTCTCCGCGCCGGGCATCGGTGCGTGCTGCGGAGCGCGTTGCGGGTTACTACGCATCCGCGCTCGCCCGCGCGTGGCTCGCCGCTCCCCGCCCGCTCCCCACGGGACCGCCGCGAGCGCGTGGGCCGCTGGCGGGTACGTAGTTTTCCACGCTCGCAAGCACGGATTTACGTGACTGCCAAAGCCCGCGCTCGACCATAAGCTCCCGAGCATGAGCGCCGGGGCCCCCTACACGGAACCGCCCAGCAGAGAGCCGCCCCACGCAGAGCCCCAGCGGGTGCTGATCGCCGGCGGCGGCGTGGCCGCGCTCGAGACGGCGCTGGCGCTGCACGAGCTGGCGCCGGAGCTGCTCGACGTGACCGTGATCGCGCCCAACGCCGACTTTCACTACCGCCCGATGACTGTGCGCGAGCCGTTCGCGCTGGGCGCGGCGCGCCGCTACCCGCTCGCGCCGATCGTCGCCGACGCCGGCGCGAGCCTGATCTGCGACGAGCTGGCGTGGGTCGAGCCCGGTGAGCGGATCGCCCACACCGGCACCGAGGGGCCGCTGGGGTACGACGCGCTGGTGCTGGCGGTGGGAGCGAAGGCCGTCCCGCGCTACGAGCACGCGGTCACGATCGACCCCGCTCGCATGGACGAGACCCTGCACGGCATCATCCAGGATCTCGAGGGCGGGTACATCGGGAGCCTCGCGTTCGTCGCGCCCGGCAGGATGTCCTGGCCGTTGCCGCTGTATGAGCTCGCGCTGATGAGCGCCGGGCGCGCGTACGACACGGGCGTCGAGGTCGCGGTCACGCTGATCACTCCGGAGGAGCGGCCGCTGGCGATCTTCGGAGCCAACGCCAGCAGCGCGGTCGAAGAGCTGCTCGAGCGCGCGAAGATTCACACGATCTGTTCCGCCTTCGCGGAGATCCCCGAGCCGGGCGAGGTGGTGGTCAGGCCCGGCGAGCGGCACCTGCACATGGATCGCGTGATCGCGCTGCCCGAGCTGTACGGCCCCCCCGTGCGCGGTGTGCCGCTCTCCGAACACGGATTTCTGCGGGTCGACCCCCACGGGCGCGTGGCGGGCGTCGCGGGCGACCTCGCCGGCGACCGCACGGGCGACCGCACCGGCGACCTCGCCGGCGTGTACGCCGCGGGCGACTGCACCGAGTTCCCGATCAAGCACGGCGGCGTCGCCTCCCAGCAGGCCGACGCGGTGGCGCAGGCGATCGCGGCCGATGCCGGCGCGCCGCTCACACCCGAGCCGTTTCACCCCGTGATCCACGGGATGCTGCTGACCGGTGATGAGCCCCTGTATCTGACCGCGCGGATCACCGGCGGGCACGGGTTCAGCTCGGAGCTGAGCGACACCCCCAGCTGGTCTCCGCCGAGCAAGATCGCCGCCAGGTATCTGGCCCCCTATCTCGACGCCCGGGACCGGGAGCGCTCGCGGGCATGACTCACCTGCGATCGGGCGGCCGCTGACCCGGGAGCCCTCATGACCACGAGCGCCGATGCCGGGATCGAGGAGCGCGGCGGCGCGATCGCGCTGCTCGTGCAGAGCGGCGCGGTGCTCAGCAACCTCGCCGAGGCGATCACCGTGGTCGATCGCGGCGGGCGGACCGTGTTTGCCAACCAGGCCGCGCTCGAGTTGCTCGGCCTGCGCTCCGCCGAGGAGCTCGCGCGCGCCGAGCCGGGGGAGATCTTCTCGCGCTTTCGCTGGCTGAGCGAGTCGGGCAGGGAGCTCGACCTCGACTCGATGCCCGCCACGCGCCTCTTCCGGGGGGAGCCCTCGCACGCGCTGCTCGTGCGAGCGATCGCACGCGCCTCCGGCGAGGAGCGGTGGCTGATCATCCGCACCTCTCCCATCCTCGACCCCCAGAGCGGCGAGGTGATCTATGCGGCGAACGTGCTCGAGGACGTCACGCCGGTCAAGCGCGCGCAGCTCGCCGAGGCGTTCATGGCGCAGGCCAGTCGCGTGCTCACCTCCACGCTGGATTACGGTGAGACGCTGCAACGGCTCGCGCGCCTGGCGGCCGGCGAGCTGGCCGACTGGTGCTCGGTCGATGTGCTCTCAGAGCGCGGTCAGCTCGAACAGGTGGCCGTGCACCACCACGACCCCGCCAAGCTCGCGCTCGCCCAACGGCTCGATCGATACTACCGGCCCACGCTCGATGAGCCGCTGGGCGTGCCCGATGTGATCCGCACCGGCGAGCCGCAGATCTACACCGACATCACCACCGAGCAGCTGGCGGGGTACGCCCGTGACGCCGGGCATCTGCGATTGCTGAGTGAGATCGGCGCGCGCGATGTGATCATCGTGCCGCTGGCCGCGCCGGGGCGCACGCTCGGCGCGATCACGCTCGTCTCCTCCCACGACGGCCGGCGGCTGGTGGGCGCCGACCTCGACATCGCCGTGCGCCTCGGGCGCCGCGCGGGCGCGGTTGTGGAAAGCGCGCGGTTGTACACCGAGCGCAGCCGTATCGCCCGCGTCCTGCAACGGGCGCTGCTGCCGGGCACGCTGCCCCGCATGCCGGGCTTCGAGATCGCCGCGCGGTATCGCCCGGTGGGGGAGCTCAACGAGGTGGGCGGCGACTTCTACGACGTGCTCCCCTATCGGCGCGGCTGGATGCTGGTGATCGGCGACGTGTGCGGCAAGGGCGCGGAGGCCGCCAGCGTGACCGCGCTGGCGCGGCACACGCTGCGCGCGGCGGCGCGCCTCGACACACATCCAACGGGGATGCTCGAGCTGCTGCACCGCACGCTCCAGGCGCAGCAGCCGGAAGGCCAGATGTGCACCGTCTGCCTGGTGGTGGTGGAGCCGCCGGGAGCGCGCGCGCGGCTCACGATCGCGCTCGCCGGCCATCCGCGCCCGCTGATCGTCGGACCCGCCGGCACGACCACCGCGGCCGGCCGGCCCGGAACGATCCTCGGCACGGTCGATCCGATCGCGGTCGAGGAGGTGCCGATCGAGCTGTGTGAGGGCGAGACGCTGCTGCTGTACACCGACGGCGTGCCCGACGCCGCGCGCGCCCGCCACAGGGGCGCGCCGCCGCTGGAGCACGTGGGCGCGCAGGCGCGCGCGCTGGATTTGGGAGAGATGCTCCGCGCGATCGAGGCGGCCGCGGTCGACAGCGCCGATGGGCATCCACAGGACGACATCGCGCTGCTCGGCCTGCGGCTCGCGGGACCGGGAAAAGTACGGATCCCCCAGCCCGGGGGCCGGTTGTAGGCTCCGCCGGATGGTGACACAAACACAAGGAGGTTGATCATGACGGTTCTGCTGGGCGCGGTGTTCAATCTCAACCATCCCGCGCACACCGTCGACTGGCATTTCATCCACCTCTCGGTGGCCAATGTGGTGGTGATCGCGCTGATGCTGGTGGTGTTCGTGCTGGCGATCCTCCTGCCGTTTCCGGGTGCCGCGCGCCGCAGGGACGCGTCGTGAGCGCCTCCTCCGAGCGGCCCGCCTCGTGGACGGTGCGGGTTCGCGAAGCCGGCGTGAGCGCGCTGCCGCCGGAGAAGCTGCTGCCCGACGGCCAGCCCACCTATGTGGCGTCGTGGATATATGTGTTCGGTGTCGCCTCGATCGCGTCGCTGGTGGTGATCGTCACCTCCGGTACGATCCTCGCATTGAAGGGTCCCGCGTGGTGGCACGACACCAGCGTGGGGCATTTCTTCAACAGCATTCACCTGTGGGCGGTGGAGCTGTTCTTCTTCGTGATCGTCGTGCATCTGTGGGGCAAGTACTGGATGGCCGCCTGGCGCGGCGGCCGCGCGCGTGTATGGATCACGGGGGCGGTCACCTTCCTGGTCGCGATCCCCTGCGCGCTGACCGGCTACGTCTCCCAGCAGAACTTCGACGCGCAGTGGATCTCCACGCAGGCCAAGGACGCGATGAACTCGGTCGGCGTGGGCGCGTTCTTCAACCTCACCAACTTCGGACAGATGTACAGCTACCACATACTGATCCTGCCGGCCGCCGTGATCGCGCTGGCGGTCGCGCACGTGCTGCTGGTGCGCCGCCACGGCGTGGTGCCTCCGTTTGAGATCGGCCGGCGCGCCGCCGCGCTCGGCGATGTCGGCGGGGACGGCGATGGGGGTGGTGGGAGCGGCGACGGCCGCGCGGTGGCGCAGCCGCGAGCCGGCGCCTCCCCGACCGGCGCCTCCGGGGAGGCCGCGTCATGAGCCGCCTGGGCAAGCTGTTCTCCCGCGACGACACCCAGCCGTGGCACGGGGCGTACGCGCCGTACGACCTGGTGAAGGAGCTGTGCGTGGCGGTCGTGGTGGTGACACTGCTCGCGGTGGCGCTCGCCGTGCTGTTCTCCTCGCCGGATGAGAAGCCCAGCACGCTCGGGCAGTGGTCGCGTGAACTTCCGGTCAACTTTCTGGGCACCGCCACCAAGCAGCTCAACGGCACGAGCGGCACCGCCGAATATGGCCCCCCGTACAACAACGGCACCGCGTCGGTGCAGCACGCCGCGTTCTTTCGCCCACAGGAATGGTTCGGCGTGAGCCACCCGATCGACACCGCCAACGATTACGTGATCGATCCGTTGAGGACGATCCCGGGGGACACCGCGCTGCGGGCCGCGCTGGCCGAATATGAGGCGGCGCCGGAAAAGACGCGCAAGGCCTGGGGTGAAGCGTATGCCAAGCCGCTCGAAGAATATGAAACGGCGGTCGAAGAAAACAAGACCCCGCCGCACACGGTGAAGCTCGACCCGAGCACCGACTCGGTGAGTGTCACATCCAGTGGCGCCGGGCCGGTGCCGACGATGATGACCCGACTCCTGAGCCTCGCGCAGAGCGGCGGCCTGGACGGGGCGCTGCTCACCAGCCACCAGTTCTATCAGACCGACTACACCAAGCCGCTGCTGTACATGGCCGACGGCGAACTGCTGGCCAAACGCGCCGAAGAGCAGCATCTGCTCGGTACGCAGTGGGGCATGATGAACGAGACCGGCAGCTTTCCGGGGCAGAGCTGGCTGTGGCTGTACACCTTCTGGTATCAGATCGAACCGTTCAAGAGCTCCCACAACGCGGACCTGCTGGTGATAATCGTGATGAGCGTGCTGTCGCTGCTGTTCGTGTGCGTGCCGTTCCTGCCCGGTGTGCGCGACCTGCCGCGCGGGATTCCGATCCACCGCTTGATCTGGCGGGAGCACTACCGCTCGCAGCGCCGCGCGTAGGGTGCGCGCCGCGCGCGTCCCCGCCGCGCCGCGCGCCGCGAGATAAGCTGGGGCGGATCGAGCTGCACCGACCCCGGATGAGGAGGCCAGCGATGTTCGAGAACGTGCTCGTGGGAGTGGACGGCAGGGCGGGCGGCCGCGACGCGATCGCGCTCGCCTCACACCTGATCGACCGGGATGGGAAGCTGACGCTCGTCCATGTGCACAGCGGCGGTGTGCGCCTGACTCACCCCATCACCGCCGGCCTGGCGCAGGAGGAGCGCGAGGCGGCGGGTGCGCTGCTCGAGCGCGAGCGCGAGCGCGCCGGCGCGGAGCTCCCGGCGGCGGAGCTGCTCCCCGTCGCCGCGCCCAGCCCGGGGCGGGGGCTGCACGAACAGGCCGAGCAGCTGCGCGCGGACCTGCTGGTGGTCGGCTCCACCAGCCAGGGCGCGTTTGGGCGCGCGCGCCTGGCCGACCACACGCGCGCCGCGCTCAACGGCGCGCCCTGTGCGGTGGCGATCGCGCCGCTCGGATACGCCGAGCATCCAACCCCGATCGCCAAGATCGGCGTCGCATACAACGGCACGCCGGAGAGCGAGGCGGCCCTGGAGATGGCGCGCAGCCTCGCTGCCGCCACCAGGGCGAGCATCGACGCGCTCGAAGTGGTGACGATCCCGACCGCCTCCTACGGCGGGCTGGCGGGGCCGGCGCTCGGGGACACGATCAACGTGATGATCGACGAGGCCAACGGCCGCATGAAGGCGCTTCAGGGCGTGGAGGGCCGCGCCGTCTACGGTCTGGCCGGCGAGGAGCTGGCCGCGTTCGGCGGTGAGGTGGACCTCCTGATCGTGGGCTCGCGCGGCTACGGCCCGGTCAAGCGCCTGGTGCTGGGCTCCACCTCCGACTTCCTGGAGCGCCACGCGCGCTGCGCGCTGTTGGTGCTGCCCCGCGGCGTCGCCGAGCGGGGCTCCGCGGGCGAGCGCCGGGACGCCGAGGCCATCGCCCACGCCCGATCCTGACCCGCGCGCGCGGCCTAACATGTGGGCCGATGGCCGACGAGGAGCCGACGAGCACCCGAGCGGACCGCGCCGGCGAGGGGCGCTCCGAAACCCACCCGCCGCTGCCGCGCGACAAGCGCGGCTGGCACGTCTCGCCGGCGCCCGACGGGCGGGGCATGCCCCAGCAGGCGCCCACCGGCCGGCCGCCGCACCGCATGCGCGGCTTCTGGTGGTTCGTGCTGGGGCTGATCGCGCTGAACTGGATCGCGGTGCTGGTGTTCACCCCGTCGAGCTCGGAACCGCGCGTGCGCGTGTCGTTCACGCCGTTCTTCGTGGGGGAGGTCGAAGGGGGGCATGTGAAGTCGATCTCCTCAAAGGGCAACACGATCGAGGGCACCTTCACCGACAAGCTGCGCTACCCGCCGAGTGACACCAAAGCGACCCCCTCCAAGCTGTTCGCCACCGAGGTGCCGAGCTTCTGGAACGGCAGCCAGCTCTCCGCGCTGCTGCGCGAAAAGCACGTCGAAGTCAACGCCACCTCGACCACCACGAGCCAGTCGCTGCTGGCCGAGCTGCTGCTCGGCTTCGGCCCCACCCTGCTGATCGTGGGCCTCTTCATCCTGCTCGCGCGGCGCGCCGCCGCCGCCGGCGGCGGGCTGGGCGGCCTCGGCGCGTTCGGGCGCTCACAGGCGCGGCGCGTGGACCCCGAGCGGATCCGCGTGACCTTCGACGACGTGGCCGGCATCGACGAGGCCAAGCGCGAGCTCTCGGAGATCGTCGACTTCCTGCGCAACCCCGACCGCTACGGGCGCCTGGGCGGGCGCATGCCGCACGGGGTGCTGCTCTCCGGCGCGCCCGGCACCGGCAAGACGCTGCTCGCGCGCGCGGTGGCGGGCGAGGCGCACGCGGCGTTCTTCTCGATCTCCGCCTCGGAGTTCATCGAGGCGATCGTCGGCGTGGGCGCCTCGCGCGTGCGCGACCTCTTCGCCAAGGCCAAGGAGGCCGCGCCGTCGATCATCTTCATCGACGAGCTCGACGCGATCGGCCGCTCGCGCCAGGGACAGGTGTCGGTCACCGGCGCCAACGACGAGCGCGAGCAGACGCTCGACCAGATCCTCACCGAGATCGACGGCTTCGACTCCTCGGAGGCGGTGATCGTGCTGGCCGCGACCAACCGCCCCGACGTGCTGGACCCCGCGCTGCTGCGCGCCGGGCGCTTCGACCGCCGCGTCGCCGTGCAGCCGCCCGACCGCGCGGGGCGCGCGGCGATCCTGAAGGTGCACACCCGCTCGATCCCGCTCGACCGCGACGCCGACCTCGACGCGATCGCCGCCTCCACACCGGGCATGGTGGGCGCGGACCTCGCCAACCTCGCCAACGAGGCCGCGCTGCTCGCCGCGCGGCGCGGGCACGCGCAGGTGAAGATGGCCGACTTCACCGATTCGCTGGAGAAGATCATGCTGGGCTCGCCGCGCGGGATCGTGCTCTCGCCCGCCGACAAGGAGCGCACCGCCCACCACGAGTCCGGGCACGCGCTGGTGGGGATGCTCACCGACGGCGCCGACCCGGTGCGCAAGGTGTCGATCATCCCCAGGGGCATGGCGCTGGGCGTGACGCTCTCCACGCCCGACTCCGACCGCGTCTCCTACTCCTCCCAGGAGCTCGAGGCGAAGATCAAGGTCGCGCTCGGCGGGCGGGTCGCGGAGGAGATCGTCTACGGCAACAGCACCACCGGCGCGGAGTCCGACATCCAGCAGCTCACCCAGATCGCCCGCCAGATGGTGGGCCGCTGGGGCATGACCGAGAAGATCGGCCCGGTCGCGGTGCTGCCCGAAGACGGCCAGGGCCCGCTGCTGCCGGGCATCAGCGACACCTCCCAGGAGACCCAGCGCCTGGTGGACGAGGAGGTGCGCCGCCTCGTCGAGGACGCGCACCGCGAGGTCACACAGCTGCTCGAGGAGCACCGCGAGCAGCTCGACACCCTCACCCAGGCTCTGCTGGCCGCCGAGACGCTGGACGCCGGCGACGCCTACGCGGCCGCCGGCATTCAGCCGCGCGCCAATTCGCTCACACTGAGCGCCCCCGCGGGCGCGGCGATGCTCGGCGAGCGGTCGTAGCTGAAGTCGAGCTCGTCACCCGGTTCGGTCGGTTCGTTCATTTCACCGGATTTGTGACATCTGCCGTGGGTGTCGCCCGGCCGTTGCCTGCCGGTGGCGAGCAGGCGCAGCAGGTGGGGCTGACCCGTGCTCGCCACGTAGAGCCTGCTGGGCGTCGTGCCGGGGCGGTCGCCCCGGTCGACGACGACCACCGCCGGCTGGCCGTCGACCGTGGTCGAGCCCTCCACCGCGAGCGTTCCGTGTTCTTCCACGAGACACTCGCTCAACCTGGTCACATCGAAATTGCCGGCGAGCTTGCCGATGCCTTCGTGTGGCGGGACCTTGATCCAACGTTCCGCGACCAGCCCCACCTCCGCGCTCGGAGCCCCGGCGCGACGCTGCCAGAACGAGGCGTTGGCCTTCATGTAACCGGCGCCTCCCACGACGATGAGCGCGAGGGCTTCGGTGGGCCGGGTCATCGCGATGCTCACCCGCCCCGGCCGCTCGATCCCGAGCGCCACCCGGGTGGGGCGCCGTTCGATGTGCAGCGCGCCCCGCATCCACAGGTTCGGCGTGCTCCTCAACGCCGACGCGGCATCCGCCACGATCTCGCCCGCCGGCTTGGACGCCTCGCCGTTGGACGGCGTGGAGCTGCCGCCACAGCCGACCAGCAGCGCACAGGCGAAGGTTACGGCGACGGCGACCGAAACCGACGCCGACGCCGACGCGCTCCAAGCCGCTCCCCGTGCTCCCCCCGCCATGGACCGCGGAGTGTAGTGGGCGCCTGGAGGCGGCGCTCCGGGCCGGCCCGCGCACGGCCTCGAACACACCTGTCCGAGGCTCCGTTGGGGGATTTGTTTTGAGGATTCGTTCCGCGCGGAACCAATCCTCAAAACAAAACACGCAACGGACGCTGCTG
>WQXW01000013.1 GCA_009781575.1 Solirubrobacterales bacterium | reverse complement strand
GCAGGTGGGGGAGGTGATCGACGCCGGCGCGGCGATCGTCCACGTCGACGTGATGGACGGCCACTTCGTGCCGGCGATCACGGTGGGGCCGGTCGTGGTGGAAGGGCTGCGCCAACAGGTGGAGGAGCGCGGGGCGATGCTGGACGTGCACCTGATGATCGAGCGTCCCGAGCGCCACGTGGCCGACTTCGCGCGCGCGGGGGCGCACTCGATCACGATCCACGTGGAGGCCACGCCGCACCTGGCGTACGCGATCGAGGAGATCCGCGGCGAGGGCGCGTGCGTGGGCGTGGCGATCAACCCCGCCACCCCGGTGGGGGCGCTTCACGAGGTGCGCGAGGCGATCGACGTGGCGCTCTGCATGACGGTCAACCCCGGCTGGGGCGGGCAGCCGTTCATCGAGCGCTCGCCGGCCAAGGTGCGCAGGCTGCGCGAGCTGATCGGCGCGGGCGTGGCGCTCGAGGTGGACGGCGGCATCGACCCCGACACCGCGCCGCGCTGCCGCGAGGCGGGCGCCACGATCTTCGTGGCGGGCTCGGCGATCTTCGACGCCGCGGAGCCGGCGGCGGCCTACACCGCGATCGCGCGCGCCGCCGGCGCGGCCTGACCGCGGCGGTAGAGCGCGCCGAGCAGCAGCGCCAGCAGCGTGGTGGCGCCCAGATAGCCGATCTCGGTGCGCAGCACCTCATTGTGGACCGCCCCCACCAGCATCCAGGCGATGAACCCGGCGGCCGCCACCAGCCAGCAGGCCGCGGCGGCCTGCGCGCGGTTGCGCGCCAGCGCGGCCTGGTTGAGCGTGCCGGAGGTGAGGTGCATCCCCATGGCGATCCCCACCAGCGCCAGCCCCACGCGGCCGTAGGTGTAGTGCTGGCCGAAGAGCACGTGCTCCATCACCGCGGGCCCGATCAGGAGCAGCGCCACGCTCGCCACGCCCGCGAAGAGCGCGATCGCCAGCACGGTGACCCGCACCGCGCGCGCGAACTGGGCATGGCCGGCGCGCACCTCCAGCCCCGCCAGATGGGGCAGCAGCGAGGTCTGGATCGCCTGGAAGAGCTGGAGCGGCGCGCGCGAGATCAGCAGCACGTTGAACACGATCCCCGCCAGCACCGCGTCGCGCGAGGTCACGGCCACCGTGAGCACCGCGGCGTTCAGCAGCGCCTGCTCGGAGAGCATGATCGACGACACCGACACCGCGAAGCCGGTGCTCTGGCGCAGCGAGAGCGCCTCCTGCGCGGCGGCCTCCTCGCGAGCGCTCTGCGCGCTGGGCCCCGGCAGCGTCGCGTCGAGCGCCTCCAGCTGCGTCTCCGCCTCCAGGGGCGTCTGTGCCGGGAGCCGCGGTCCCGCCGCGAGCAGCGTCTGTGCCGCGTCGTGGGCGCCTGCGCGCCGGCGCCCGCCCCGCAGGAACGCCGCCGGCACCACCATCAGCGAGAGCAGCGGCGCGGCGGCGATGCCGAGCGCGACCGCGGTCTGGCCGGAGGCGATGCCGAGCGCCACCGCCAGCGCGAAGCAGAGCCGCGAGGCCGACTCCATCAGCACCAGCCCGCCGAACAGCGCGAAGTGTTCATGCCCGGCCAGCCATCCGCGCGCGAAGTAGGAGGCGGCGTAGGCGAGCGTGCCCACCACCAGCACCCAGTAGAGCGCGCTGTTGTGGTGGAAGACGTGGTCGATCAGCGGTTCGCGCAGCGCGAGCGCGGCGATCAGGAACAGCAGCGCGAAGGAGCCCTGGATCGCGATCGGCACGCGCAGCTCGTAGCGCGCCTGCCCCCGCGCGCGCCGCTGCGCGATCGTGCGCGACAGGAGCTGTTCGACAGGGCGGTAGATCACCGAGATGATCACGAACATCACCGCCCACAGGACGTCGATGCGCTTGGCCTCCTCGGCGCCCAGCACGTGGCTGGCGATCGAGAAGTAGGCGAACGTGAGCACGCCGGTGGCGGCGATGCCGACCGAGAGAATGCCGGCGCCGCTTCTGTAGGAGCGGCCGGCGGGCCGCCCGGGAGGCTCTGGCGGGGCACTCGCCGTGGGCGGGGGGCCCGCTCGCCGGGTCGCGCGCGCGAGCGAGGGTGTGGGTTTGTTTTTGCCCAAAGTTCCCGCGCCCCGTCTCACGGGCCCGCGCTCAGCGCGCGCTGAAAATGCGCATTTTGCGGGAATCTGAGCCCGCGGCGGTCTCGAACACGCCTGTCGCAGGCACCGTTGGGGGATTCAAAAAGAGGATTCGTTCCGCGCGGAACCAATCCAAAAAACAAAACACGCAACGCTCGCTGCTCGGCCGGCGCCGCCGCCGGGGCGCGCGCCGGCGCATTTTGCGGGAGATCCACTACAGCCTGACAAGCGCCATGGTCCACGGGAACGGGGAGCGCAGCGCGCGCAGCTCGCCGTGGCGGGAGAGCAGCTCCGCGAAGGAGCGCCGGGACCAGTGGTTGAGGTGGCCCGGGGTGTTGCCCAGCGCGCCCCAGTAGGCGCCGCGGGCCACGTTGAGCGCGCGCCACAGCGGTTCGCGCGGGACCGACACCAGCAGATGGCCCCGCGCGCAGCGGGCCATCTCGGCGAGCGCGCGCTCGGGGTGGGGGAGGTGCTCGAGCACCTCGATCGCGCTGGCCAGCTCGAACTCGCCGTCCGCGAACGGCAGCGCTTCGGCTGCCATCGTGCGGTACTCGAGGTTGGGCGCGCGGTGGCGATCCCAGCCCGCCTGGATCGAGTCCTCCTCCAGGTCGATGCCGACGAAGCGGGTCGAGGGCCGCTGCCGCGCCCAGCGGTGCACCACGACGCCCTCGCCGCAGCCGACGTCGAGCGCCGACGCAGGCGCGGCCACCGCCAGCAGCTCATCCAGCGAGCGCTCGAAGCCGCGCATGAGCGCGCGCGCGAACGGGTTGGGGGTGGAGTACTTGTCGTAGGTGTTGCCCGTGACGATCCCCTCGCGCGAGAGGGTCGGCGCGGCCCGGGTGCCGGACGGGGCCATCACACCCGCACCTGCTCGGGCCGCGCCTCCGGCCGCTCCTCGGGATGCTGCCCGGGCCGCTGCGCCGCGGTGGCCTCCGCTGGGGGCCTCTCCGCTGGGGGCCCCTCCGCTGGGGGCCCCTTGGCCGGGGAGCGCCCGGCCGGGAGCTCGCCCCCGCCGGTGCGCGCGTAATGGGAGGGCTCCACGTCGAGCTCCAGCTCGATGCGCCGCACGCGCTCGAAGGTCTTCTGGATCATCACGCGCTGTGCGGCGAGCAGGTCGCCGATCACGCCGAGTGCCCACAGCACGACCGCGGCGATGAAGAGCACCGCACCGAGGATCAGCGACTGCACGTGGCCCCGGCCGCTGCCTTCGGCGTAGGCGACGGCGAAGCGGATCCACACCCCGAGCGCGCCCAGCCCGATCAACGCGGCGAGGCTCCAGAAGACGCGCAGCGGCTCGTACTGGGCGTAGATGCGGAAGATCGAGATCGCGTTGCGCCGCACGTAGGACCACATCGAGGGGAAGAGGCGCGACTCGCGCGTGGTGGGGTTGGTGCGCACGGGCACGTGGTCGAGCGCGACCAGCAGCTTGCCCGCCTGGATGATCGTCTCCAGGGTGTAGGTGAATTTGGAGACCACCAGCATCTGCAGCGCGGCCTCGCGGTTGTAGGCGCGAAAGCCGGAGGTGGTGTCGGGCACCGAGGTGGAGGAGGCCTGGCGCACCACCCAGGAGCCCAGCCGTTGCAGCGCCTTCTTGAGCGCGGAGAAGTGCTCGAGGCTCTCGATCTCGCGGTCGCCCACAACCATGTCGGCCCGGCCGGCGAGGATCGGCGCCACGAGGCGGGCCACGTCCTGGCCGCGGTACTGGTTGTCGGCGTCGGTGTTGACGATCACGTCGGCGCCCAGCTTCAGGCACGCGTCGAGCCCGGCCTGGAAGGCGGCCGCCAGGCCGCGGTTGTTGGTGAGGCGCACCACGTGCTCGACGCCGTGCGCGCGCGCGACCGCGACCGTGGCGTCGGTGGATCCGTCGTCGATGATCAGCCACTCGACCCGCTCGAAGCCGTCGAGCTGGCGGGGCAGATCGGCGAGCGTGGCGGGCAGCTGATCGGCCTCGTTCCAGCAGGGGATCTGGATGATGAGCTTCATGGGCGAGGCAGCGCGTTCCGTAGACTTGGCCGGCACCCAGTATCCCAAAGGCCAGGTCGCGACGGCAAGCGCGCGAGCGGGCGACACCGCCGCCGGCGGCGAGGGCTCTCGATGGAAGGCGCGACGCTGACACAGCCACTGGAGGGCCCCCACCAGCCCATCCGGCAGGCGGCGATCTGGCGGGCGCCGTGGCCGGCGATCGCGCTCGGGGCGCTGGCGGTGGCGGCGCTGGTGGGCTTTCTGGCGTTCCCCACCTACCCGACCTACGACTCCTTCTACGCGCTGTTGTGGGGTCGCAACGTGCTGCACCTCCACCTGCCGGACCTGCACGTGTACCGCGGCCCCACCGAGCATCCGCTGGCGATCGGCTTCGGCGCGGTGGTCTCGCTCTTCGGCCAGGGCGGCGCGCGGCTGGTGGTGCTCGGCTCGATCGCCTCCTTCGTGGCGCTGGTGGCGGGCGTGTACCGCGTGGCGCGCCTCTGCTTCGGGCCCGTGGTGGGCGTGATCGCGGGCCTCTTGATGCTGACCCGCTTCTTCGACGGCAACCTCGCGGCGCAGGGCTACCTCGACCTCAGCTACGTGGCGCTGATCGTGTGGGCGCTGGCGCTGGAGCTGGCGCGCCCCCGCCGGGGCGCGGCGGTGCTGGTGCTGCTGGCGGCGGCCGGCCTGTTGCGCCCCGACGCGTGGGTGCTGAGCGGCGCGTACTGGCTGTGGTGCGACTGGCCGCGCCGCGGCGAGGGCGAGGGCGCGGGCGCGGAGGCCGCTCGCCGGCGGCTCGCGCACCTGGCGCTGGCGGCGCTGGCGCCGGTGCTGTGGATGACCTTCGACGCGATCGTGACCGGCGATCCGCTGCATTCGCTGCACGCGACCGCGGAATTGGCGCAGGAACTGGAACGCACCCAGGGGCTCTCCGCGGTGGTGGGCTCGGTGTGGTCGTTCGGGGTGCGCATCGACCACCTGCCGGTGGTGATCGGCGTGCTGATCGGCATCCCGCTGGCGGTGTGGCTGGCGCCGCGGCGCACGGTGAAGCTGCTCGCGGCGCTGGCGCTGCTGGTGGGGGTGTTCCTCGCGGAGGGCGCCGTCGGCGCGTCGGTCGTGTCGCGCTACCTGATGGGCGCCGCCGCGGTGGCGCTGCCCTTCTGCGCGCTCACGCTCGGCGGCTGGGCGCTGCTGGAGCGCTCGCCTGTGCGCACCGTGTGGATGGCGGGCGCGCTGGCGCTGGTGGTGTACGGCGCGCTGGAGACCACGAGCTCCTTCAACCTGACCAGCCTGCGCAATCAGATCGCCTACCGCGAGGACTTCCACCGGGGGCTCGCGCAGGCGCTGGCCAGCCCGGGGGTGAGGAGCACGCTGCACCGCTGCCCGCTGCTGTCGCTGCCCAACAACAAGCTGATCCCCGACGCGCGCTGGATCCTGGGCGGCTTCGGCCAGCACAACATCGTGGCGCGCAGCGAGGCGCGCTCGCTGGCGGAGCGGGGCGATCCCCGCCTGCAACAGCGCATCCTCGCGCGCAGCGTGGCGGTCTATCCGCTCGGCGCGGCGGTCTTCTATGAGGCGATCGTCGACGTGGGCGACGATCCGCTCGATCAGGTCCCGATCGCCGGCTTCCGGCGTATCTACACGAGCCAGTTCTACGCGGTGTATGCACGCTGCTGAGCCGGGCTCACCCGCGAGCGCGCCGCGCACGCCCGGACCGGCCGCGGACGCACCCGGCCCGGCACCGCCGCGCGCGCCCGCACCGGAGACGCCGGCGCCGGAGACGCCCGCGGCCGGGCGCCCCGGCGGCCGGCGCGCGCTGGCGTGGGGCGCGCTCGGCGCGATCCTCGCGGGCGCGCTGGCGCTGCGGCTGTGGGGGCTGTGGCAGGGGTTGCCGTACGCGTACAACGCGGACGAGAACGCCCACTTCGTGCCGCGCGCGATTGGCATGTTCGGGCACGACCTCAATCCCAACTACTTCGCCAACCCCCCCGCGTTCACGTACGTGCTCCACTTCATCTTCGCCGTCTGGTTCGGCGGGCGCGCGGGGGTGTCGCACGAGTTCGCGCTCTACCCCGGCGACGTGTTCGCGGTGGCGCGCGTGGCGGCGGCGCTGCTGGGCGTGGCGGCGCTGTGGCTGCTGTACCTCTGCGGCGCGCGCCTCTTCGGCCGCGCGGTGGGGCTGCTGGCGGCGGCGCTGGAGGGGGTGGCGTTCCTGCCGGTGTTCTACTCGCACCTGGCGCTCAACGACGTGCCCACGCTGGCGCCGCTGACGCTGTCGCTGGTGGGCAGCGCGGGCATCCTGCGGCGCGGGCGCACGATCGACTACCTGATCGCGGGGGTGGGCCTCGGCCTGGGCTGCGCGACCAAGTACACCGCCGGGATCGTGCTGGTGCCGCTGGTGGCCGCCGGCGCGATCCGCTACCTGGATGAGGCGGGCCGCGGGCGCGGGGGGCCGGGCCGGTGGGGCGTGGGCGCGCCGGTGGGGCTGGTGCTGGCCGGCGTGGCGGCGGTGGGCGCGTTCGTGGTGGCCGACCCCTACGCGCTGCTCGATTTCCACGCGTTCCACGCGGGGCTCGTGCACCAGTCGACGGTGTCGAGCGAATCGCAGGGCAAGCTGGGAGCGCCGCGCGAGAGCGGGATCGCCTACTACCTGTGGTCGTTCACCTGGGGGCTCGGCTGGATCCCGGCGATCGCCGCGGCGGGCGGTGCGGTGAGCGTGTGGTGGCGCGATCGGCGCGCGGCGCTGCTGCTGGTGCCGGCGCCGCTGCTGTTCCTGGCGTTCATGGGGCTGCAGAGCCGCTACTACGGGCGCTGGCTGATGCCGATCTTCCCGATCGCGTGCCTGCTGGCGGCGCTGTTCACACTCCAGGGGGCGGGCGCGCTGGCGCGGGGGGCGCGGCGGCTGGGCGCCGGGGGCTCGCTCACCCGCGCGCTGGGGGCGGGGCTGGCGGTGGCGGGCGCGGCGGCGCTGCTGGCGCAGGGCGTGATCTACAGCGTGCACTCCGACGTGGTGCTGGCGCGCGCGGACACGCGCAATCTGATGCGCGCGTGGATGGTGGCGCACGTGCCGGCGAACTCCAGGGTGGTGGTCGAGCCGGTGGTGCCGGATGCGTGGGTGCAGGATCTGGGCCACCCCCTCCCGGGGACCTCCTCGGGCGATCGCTGGATCAAGTACAGCTCGCTGCGGGGCGTGATCGCGCCGGACGGCGCGCTGGCGCCGGAACACAGCTACGTGGTGAGCATCGAGGACTACGAGCGCACGCTGGCGCCGGCGCTGATCGACTGGTACGAGCGCGGCGGCTACTGCTGGGTGCTGAGCGGCTCCACGCAGTCGGGGCGCGCCTTCGCGGACCCGCGCGCGGTGCCGCGGGCGATCGCCTATTACCGCGAACTGCGCCGCCGCGCGACGGTGGCGCACGCGATCTCACCGCTCACACCCGGCAGTGGATCGGTGCCGTTCGGCTTCGACTGGACGTTCGACTACTACCCCCTCTCATACGCGCGGCCGGGCCCGGAGATGGTGCTCTACCGCCTGCACGGCGGTCTGTGCGGATAGCGGCTCGGGAAAGCGGCTCGGGGGTTGGCGCGTGGGTTTATCCTGCACGGGGCCGATGGCGATCACCACCCGTACCGACAACGTGCACCTCGCGCGCGCGATCGAGCTGGCGTGCGCGGGGCGCGCGGAGGTGAGGCCCAATCCTGTGGTGGGCGCGGTGATCGCGCGCGAGCAGGAGGTGCTTGGAGAGGGGAGGCACGAGCGCTACGGGGGCCCGCACGCGGAGGTCAACGCGATCGCCGCGTGCGGGGGCGCGGAGCTGCAGGGCGCGACCATCTACGTGTCGCTGGAGCCGTGCTGCCACGAGGGCAAGACGCCGCCGTGCACCGAGGCGATCGTGCGCGCCGGCTTGACGCGCGTGGTGGTCGGCTGCGACGACCCCACCGAGAAGGCGTCCGGCAGGGGTCTCGGCATCCTGCGCGACGAGGGCGTGGAGGTGGTGATGGCGGACGGCGAGCTGGCCGCGCAGGCGCGCCTGCTCAACCAGGGTTTCCGCAAGCACGCGCGCACGGGCCGCCCGTGGGTGCTGTTCAAGTCGGCGATGACACTCGACGGCAAGGTGGCCACGCGGGGCGGCGACTCGCACTGGATCAGCGGCGAGGAGAGCCGTCTGCGCACGCACGACTGGCGCGCGTCGGTGGACGCGGTGGTGATCGGGATCGGCACCGCGCTGGCCGACGACCCGCAGCTGACCGCGCGGCCGGAGGGCGTGCCGCTGCAGCCGGCGCGCCAGCCGCGCAGGGTGGTGTTCGACTCGCTGGCGCGCCTGCCGGTGGGCGGCACGCTGGTGCGCAGCGCGCGCGAGGTGCCGCTCACGGTGGTGGTGTCGCGCGCGGCGGCGCGCGCGGACGCGGACGCGCTGGAGGCCGCGGGCGCGCAGGTGATCGTGGCGACCGGCGAGAACGAGCCGAGCCGCGCGCGCTCGGCGCTGGACCAGCTGGGCGCCGCGGGGGTCACCTCGGCGCTGCTGGAGGGCGGCCCCCACCTGGCGGGCGCGTTCCTCGACGCGGGCGAGATCGACGAAATGCGCCTCTTCCTGGCGCCGATCCTCTTCGGCGGCCGCACCGCGCGCGACCCGCTGGAGGGCGAAGGCGTGGAGCGCATCTCCGACGCGCTGCGGGCGCTCACCTTCGAGTGGGAGCGAGTGGGGGAGGACCTGCTCGTGTGCGCGCGGTTGCGCGAGTGGTGAGCGCCCCCGCGCCGTGTTCACCGGCCTGATCGCGGACCTCGGCGAGGTGGCGGCGCTCGAGCGGGACTCGGCGGGCGCGCGCGTGCGCATCGCGACGGGGCTCGCCGCGGAGCTCGGCGAGGGCGACTCGATCGCGGTGAGCGGCGTGTGTCTGACGGCCGTGGCGGTGGGCGAGGGATGGTTCGAGGCGCAGGTGATGGCGCAGACGCTGGAGCACTCCACGCTCGGGGCCCTGGAGGCGGGCGCGCGGGTCAACCTCGAGCTGCCGCTGCGCGCGGGGGCGCGGCTGGGCGGGCACGTGGTGCAGGGCCACGTGGACGGCACCGGCACGGTGGTGGCCAGCGAGGAGCGGGGCTTCGCGCGGGTGCTGAGCGTGCGGGGGGACGACCGGGCGCTGCTGCGCTACCTGGTGGCGCGGGGCTCGGTGGCGCTGGACGGGGTGAGCCTCACGGTGGCCGAGCTGGAGGGCGACCGCTTCACGGTGTCGCTGGTGCCGGAGACGCTGGCGCGCACCACGCTGGGGCGGGTGGCGGTGGGGGACCCGGTTAACCTGGAGGTGGACATCCTGGCCAAGCAGGTCGAGCGCCTGCTGGGGATGCCGGAGTGAGAGTTGTGAGCACACCGCCCCAGACCACACCCCCGGGCACCGCGCCACCGCAGGCGGCGGCCACGCCGTTCGCCACGATCGAGGAGGCGATCGAGGAGATCCGGCGGGGCAGGATGGTGGTGGTGTGTGACGATGAGGATCGCGAGAACGAGGGCGATCTGGTGGTGGCGGCGCAGTTCGTGGACGCCGAGGCGATCAACTTCATGGCCAAGGAGGCGCGGGGCTTCATCTGCCTGGCGCTCACCCAGGAGCGGTGCGAGCAGCTGGGCCTCGAGCTGATGACCGCCAAGAACGAGTCGGCGTTGCAGACCGCGTTCACGGTCACGGTGGAGGCGCGCCACGGGGTGACCACCGGCGTGTCGGCACACGATCGCGCGCGCACGATGCAGGTGGCGATCGACAGCTCCAGCGGCCCCGAGGACCTCGTGCAGCCCGGCCACGTCAACCCGCTGAAGGCGAAGGCGGGGGGAGTGCTGGAGCGCACCGGCCACACCGAGGCGAGCGTCGACCTCGCGCGGCTCGCCGGCCTGATCCCGGCGGGCGTGATCTGCGAGATCATGGACCAGGACGGCTCGATGGCGCGGTTGCCGGAGCTGGAGCGCTACTGCGCGCGCCACGGCCTGAAGATGATCACGATCGCGGATCTGATCGCGTACCGCCGCGGGCACGACGTGCTGGTCGAGCGGGTGGTGTCCACCCGGCTGCCGACCACCTTTGGCGAGTTCGAGGCGATCGGCTACCGCTCGCTGGTGGACGACAAGCACCACGTGGCGCTGGTCAAGGGCGAGGTGGCCGGCCGGGAGGACGTGCTCGTGCGGGTCCACTCGGAGTGTTTGACCGGCGACGTGTTCCACTCGCTGCGCTGCGATTGCGGCGAGCAGCTGGCGGCGGCGCTGGGGATGATCGAGCACGAGGGCGAGGGCGTGCTGCTGTACCTCTCCCAGGAGGGCCGGGGGATCGGGTTGCTCAACAAGCTGCGCGCGTACCGCCTGCAGGAGGACGGCCTGGACACGGTGGAGGCCAACGAGCGCCTGGGCCTCCCGGCGGACCTGCGCGACTACGGGATCGGCGCCCAGATCCTCGCCGACCTGGGCCTCTCCTCCATCAGGATCCTCACCAACAACCCCAAGAAGATCAAGGGCCTGGAGGGGTACGGGCTGTCGGTCAGCGCGCAGGTGCCGATCGTGCCGACCCCCAACGCACACAACGAGGCCTACCTGCGCACGAAGGCGCAGCGCATGGGCCACACCCTCCACCACCAGGGCCTGAATCTGGACGAGGAGCTGCTGCACGAGGAGCGCAGCCGCGAGCTCCAGAGCGGCGCCGAGCGCGGGCGGCCCGAGGAGCGCCGGCCCGAGGAGCGCCGGCCCGAGGAGCGCCGGCCCGGGGAGGGGCGGCCCGGGGAGCGCCCGGGAGGGTGAGCGACTCCTTCGCGATCGTCGTGGGCCGCTTCTACGAGGAGCTGGCCGAGCGGCTGCTGAGCGGCGCGCGCGGGGCGTTCGTGCAGGCGGGCCACGAGGAGGTGGCGGTGTTCGATGTGCCGGGCGCCTTCGAGCTGCCGCTGGCGGCCAGCTGGGCGGCGCGCTCGGGGCGCTTCGCGGGGGTGGCGTGCGTGGGCGCGGTGATCCGGGGCGAGACCGATCACTACGACTTCGTGTGCGCAGAGACCGCCCGAGGGCTGCAGCAGGTCCAGTTGCAGACCGGCGTGCCGTGTGCCTTCGGCGTGCTGACCTGCGCGACGATGGAGCAGGCGCTGGCGCGCGCCGGCGGCGAGAGGCGCGACCAGGGGCGCCACGCGGCGGAAACGGTGCTGCGCATGGCGGCGCTCCGCGCGGACATGCAGCGCGCCCAGCCCCAGCGGCCGGCCTCGAACACGCCTGTCTGAGGCGCCGTTGGGGGATTCAAAAAGAGGATTCGTTCCACGCGGAACCAATCCTTAAAACAAAACACGAAACGGACGGAGTGCGACCGACCGACCGGCCCCGCCCCGCCGCGCCCGGCCCCGCCCCGACCGGCCCCGCCCCCCCGCGCCCTGCCGCGCCCCGCCCCGCCGCGCCGCGCCGCGACCGGGCGCGGGGGGCGCGCACGCCCCGGGAGACCACTAGACTGAGGCGGTCATGGCCAAGGTATGTCACAGTTGCGGCAAGCGGCCGGCGTTCGGCCAGAGCCGCAGCCACTCGATGGTGGCCACCAAGCGGCGGTTCGAGCCCAACCTGCAGAAGGTGAGGATCGTGGTGGACGGCGCGCCGCGGCGCGCGTACGTGTGCACGCGCTGCTTGAAGGCGGGCAAGGTCACGAAGGCCAGGTAGGGCTCGTGGACCAGGCCGGGCCCTCCTGTGGGGCCGGAAGGCCCGGCGGGGGATAGGCGGCGGCGTGGGGCGGCGTTCTCGCCGCTGATCCACCAAGTACGCTTCGCCCCTGCGCCCTTGCGTGACCTGCCCATCGACCCCACAGGCGTGGTGAACCCGCCCAAGGTGCGCGCGTGAGCGACACCAATCTCGCGCGCTTCCGAGCGGCGGTGGCGGCCGGGCTGGCGCACCTGGAGTCGCGCCGCCAGGAGGTCAACGACCTCAACGTGTTCCCGGTCGCGGACGGGGACACGGGCGACAACATGGCGCTCACGCTGCGCGCGGTGCTGGACGAGCTGGACCGCCTGCAGGGCTCCAACGGCGGCGCGCGCACGATCGATGAGATCGGGCGCGAGGAGATTGTGCAGTCGGTCACGCGCGCGGCGCTGCTGGGCGCGCGGGGCAACTCGGGCGTGATCCTCTCCCAGCTGATCCGGGGCGCGGCGGAAGAGCTGGTGTCGCGGCCGGGCGAGCTGGTGGATCCCACGCTGATCGGCGCGGCGCTGGCGCACGGCGCGGACCGCGCGTACGCGTCGGTGCGCGAGCCGGCGGAGGGCACGATCCTCACCGCGGCGCGCGCGATGGCGTCGCGGATCGCGACCGATGTGGCACACGCGCCCGGCAGTCCCCGGCTGGGCGCGGACGCGGACGCGCGGGTGCAGGACCTCGCGATCGCCAGCACGCTGGAGGCGGCGGTGGAGGCCGGCCAGGACGCGGTCAAGCGGGGGCCGGACCTGCTGGCGGTGTTGCGCGAGGCGGGTGTGGTGGACGCCGGCGCGTACGCGCTCACGGTGATCGTGGCGGGGGTTGTGGCGGCGCTGCGCGGCGATGAGCCGCCGGACCTGGACCACCACGCGCCGGCGCGGGTGACCCACCCCGAGCACAGCTCGAGCACCTACCGCTACTGCACCAACTTCGCGGTGACCGGGCGCGCGCTGTCGCCGGGCCGTTTCATCACCGCGCTGGAGGCGATCGGCGACTCGGTGCTGGTGGTGGGCGACTCGGTGACGCTCAAGGTGCACCTCCACACCGACCGGCCCGGCGCGGCGGCGGCGGTGTTCGAGGGGGTTGGCGAGCTGTGCCGCTTCGACGTCGCCGACATGCGCGTGCAGGTGAGCGAGCGCGCGGCGAGGCTGAGCGGGAGCGCGCCGCGGAACGGACCGGCGCGCGGGGGGAGCGATGGTCGCGGATCGCAGAACGGGCCGGCGCCTGGGGAACGCGACGGTGGAGCACCGCCCAACGGGCCGGCGCGCGGGTGGGGTGAGGCCCGCGCATCGCCGGACGCGCGGGCGGCGGGCACGAGCGACGGGGGCGCCGCGCACGAGGGGCGGCGCGCGTGGACGAGCGACGGTCGCGGTCGCGCGCGGGGCGGGGAGAGCGGGCCGGGCAGGCCGGGGGCGCCGGCGAGCGTGCGCTGCCGGGCGGTGGCGGCGGTGAGCGGCGATGGCGTGGCGGGGCTGCTCGAAGAGCTGGGCGTGCTGGCGGTGGACGGCGGTCCCACGCTCAACCCCTCCACGTACGAGCTGCTGGCGGGCATCCACGAGGCGGGCGCGGAGGAGGTGGTGGTGTTGCCGTGCAGCCCCAATGTGGTGATGGCGGCGGAACGCGCGGCGGAGCTCTCGGAAAAGCAGATCGCGGTGGTGGCGGCGACCAGCCAGCAGGCGGGCCTCGTGGCGGCGCTGGCGATGGACTCACAGCGGGGCCTGCAGGAGAACGTGCGCGCGATGGAGCGCGCGCTCGAGGGCCTGCGCACGGGGGCGGTGGCGCCGGCGGCGCGCGCGGACGCGCAGGGCCGCTTCGCTCCGGGCGACGCGGTGGGCTTCATCGGCGAGCAGGTGGTGGCGTGGGGCGAGCCGGCGGCAACGCTGCGCGCGGTGCTGCGGGGGCTGGGGGACGGCGCGGAGCTCCTCACGGTGCTCGCCGGCGAGGACCCGCCACTGGAGCTGCACGAGCTGGAGCCGCTGCTGGGGGGCGAGCTGTCGGCGGAGCTCGAGTTGCGCCACGGTGGCCAGCCGACCTACTGGTGGCTGTTGGCGGCCGAGTGAGCGCCCCCGCGCGAGCGCGAACGCCGCCCAGCGGGCCGAGCGGCCCCGACCGAGGCAGGACGGCGGGCGCCCGCGCCAGCGGTGCCCGCCGTGAGCAGCGTGCGTTGCGTTTTTTGTTTTGAGGATTGGTTCCGCGCGGAATGAATCCTCTTTTTGAATCCCCCAACGGCCACTCCGACAGGTGTGTTCATAGGGGCGCATCGGAGTAGGGACGCCGCCGCGCGCATCATGATTGGAACAGATGGCAGCGATCGCGGCTGGCAGATCCCGAGCGCAGCGGCGCTCACCCGGGCTCCCGGCGGAGCGCCCACCCGAGCGCCCACCGGCACCGGCACCGGCACCGGCGCCGGTGCCGGGCGCCGCACGCACACCGGCCCCTGAGCCGGGGGTGCGCGCGCTGGGCGGCGCGAGCGAGCTGTCGCGGGCGGGGATGCTGGAGGCGCCGGTGCACTGGCCGCGTCCCTCGCGGTTGCGCCGGCCGCTGAAGCCCGGCGGGGGCCGCGCGACGCGGGGGCTGGCGGCGCTGGGCATCGACACGGTGGAGTCGCTGCTGGAGCACCTGCCGCGCGATCGCCGCGAGGCGCGCGCGATCGCGCGCCTGGCGCCGGGTGAGCAGGCGACGATCGCGGTGGAGGTGGCCACGATCGCGGCGCGCGCG
>WQXW01000012.1 GCA_009781575.1 Solirubrobacterales bacterium | reverse complement strand
GAGCGCACCCATTCGGGGCCCAAGGAGGATCGGCTGCGGCTCACGCGCGCCACGCGCGCCAACCTCTCCCCGATCTTCTCGCTCTACTCCGACCCCGACGAGGTGGGGTGGCAGGCGCTGGCCGCCGCCGGTGCCGGCGAGCACGCGCCCTGGGGGGAGGTGAGCGACGGCGACCGCACCGTCCACCGGGTATGGCGCGTGAACGACCGTGAGGCGATCGCCGCTGTGCAGGCGGTCACAGCGGGCGCCGAGCTGCTGATCGCCGACGGCCATCACCGCTATGAGACCGCACGCCTCTACGCCGAGGAAATCGGCGGCGAGGGCGAGCACCGCTACGTGCTCATGTGCCTCGTCGCGCTCGAGGATCCCGGCCTGACGGTGTTTCCCACACATCGGCTGATCTCCAAGATGGACGCCCCGCGGTGGGCCGCGCTCGACGCCGCGATCGAGCGGAGCTTCCTCAGCGAGGCGGTCGCGCCCGGCGAGATCGCGCCCCCGCCGGGGTCGGGGCCGCTGCAGCTCGGCTACATCGACACACGCACCCGCCAGCCGCGCCGTCTGACCCTGCGCGACCAGGCGATCGCCGAGCGCGCGCTGCGCGATCGCTCGCCCGCCTACCGGCTCCTCGACACCGGCGTGCTCGAGGCGCTGCTGCTGGAGGGCGCGCTGGGCATGAGCCGGCACGACATCGCCGAGCTCAACGGCCTCTTCTACGCGCGCTCCACCGAGGAGGCGCTCTCGCTGGTGCGCTCCGGCAGCTGCGACGCCGCGTTTCTGGTGCGCCCGCCCCCGGTCGCGCAGGTGAGGGAGCTGGCCGACGCGGGCGAGAACATGCCGCCCAAGTCCACCTACTTCTTCCCCAAGCTGCTCACCGGCCTGCTGTTCAACCCGCTGACATAGGGGTCGCGTATGGGCAGCCAAAATGGTCGGCGCAACCACCACGGTCGAGCGCTCGCCGAACCCCCTGGAGGAGGGCCCCACCCAGATACCATGGAGGTGCATCCACAGTGAGCAACCAAGGGTCCAGAAGCATGCAGGCCACCGCCGAGCGCGCCAACTCGGGGTTCCGACACACCGTGCGCGTGCGCGGGCATCTGATCACCGTGGACGAGACCCTGGAGGCCGGCGGCACCGACACCGGGCCCGATCCTCAGGAGCTGCTGGCCGCCAGCCTCGCCTCCTGCACCGCGATCACGCTCGAGATGTACGCCGCGCGCAAGGGCTGGGGGGTCGGCCACGTGGAGGTGGACGTCCAGTACACGCCCGCCGAGCGCGGCACGCCCACCCGCTTCGATCTCGTGCTGCGCCTGCCCGCCGAGCTCTCCGACGAGCAGGCCGAGCGCCTCTGCGTGATCGCCGCCAAGTGCCCCGTGCACCGCGCGCTCGACGGCGAGGTCATGTTCCGCGAACGCGTCGAGCGCGTGCAGCTGACCGCCTGAGGAGACCCCGTCACCGCGCACGCCGACGGCTCCGCGCGGCCGGCCGACGGCCCCGCCCACCTGGCCGACGGCCCGGGCGGCCGCTTGGCCGCCGAGCTGCGCGGAGCACTGCTGGATGCCCGCGCCGCCGCCGAGCTGGCCCCGATGGACGGCCAGGCGCCCGCCGCAGTGCTGGTGGCGCTCTTCGAGCGCCACCGCCGCCTGTACGCGGTGCTCACGCGCCGGCGCGCCGACCTGCGCCGCCACGCCGGCGAGATCGCGTTCCCGGGGGGACGGCGCGATCCCGCCGACGCCTCGCTGATCGACACCGCGCTGCGCGAGGCCGAGGAGGAGATCGGGCTGCCCGCCCGCGAGGTCGCACTGGTGGGCGCGCTCCCGCGCACATCCACGTTCGTGACCAACTACGCGATCCAGCCCTTCGTCGGGCTCATATCCCCACGCGCCGCCTGGACGGTGTCGCCCGGAGAGGTCGACGCGGTGCTGGAGCTCGCGCTGGACGACATCGCATCCGGGCGCACCCGCCAGGCGATCACACGCCACGGCTTCACCTTCGAGACCGACGGGTTCCTGGTGGGAGGCAACCTCGTCTGGGGCGCCACCGCGCGCATCATCGACGAGCTGCTCGCGCGCGTGGCGCCGCTCACGGACCGGTCGCGACCGGCACCCCCACGAGGCTGCCCCACTCCGTCCACGAGCCGTCGTAGTTCTTGACGTCGCTCTTGCCCAGCAGCTCGTGGAGCACGAACCAGGTGTGCGCCGAGCGCTCGCCGATGCGGCAGTAGGCGATGATCTCCTGGCCGTCCAACACGCCCTTGGAGCCGTACAGCTCCCGCAGCTCCTCCGCCGACTTGACCGTGCCGTCCTCGTGCACCGCTGCGCCCACGGGATCGAGGCCGCGCCGGGGATGTGGCCCCCGCGCTGCGCTCCCTCCTGCTCGTAGCCCGGCGGCGAGATGATCTCGCCCGCAAACTCCGCCGGCGAGCGCACGTCGACCAGCTTGGTGTCGCTCAGCACCGCGCCCAGCACCTCGTCGCGGCGCGCCCTGATCGCCTCGTCCGCGGGCTTCGCGGTGAACCCCTCCGGCTCGTGGCCGGGCGCCTCCGTCGAGGTCGGCCGCCCGTCGGCGATCCACTTTTCGCGCGGGCCGTTCAGCAGGAGCACCTTTTCGTGGCCGTAGTACTTCAGGTACCAGTAGGTGTAGGCGGCGAACCAGTTGTTGCGATCGCCGTACAGCACGATCGTGTGGTCGTCGGAGATGCCGCGCGAGCCGAACAGCGCGCCAAACTCCTCCGGCCCGAGGAAGTCACGGCGCACGGGGTCCTGCAGGTCGGCCTTCCAGTCGAATCCGATCGCGCCCGGCACGTGCGCCTCCCCGTAGAGCGCGGGGTTCTCGTCGACCTCCACGATCCGGATGCTGTCGTCGTGGAGGTGCTCCTCGAGCCACCCCGGCTCGACGAGGACCTCCTTTGCATACTCGGACAACGCGCCGCCCTCCTCTGGGTTTTGGGAATTCCGATCGACTTTCAGGTGATTGTCATTGAGGATAGCGCCACTCTCCACTGAGCAGCGAGTCGAGCTGCGCGCGCGCATCCGCCAGCCAACGCCCGCGCTCGGCCGGGTCCGCGCGGATCGCGCGCGCGGGGATCGCGTGGCGCGCGCTCGCCTCCTCCACCGCACGCCACCCGCCGGCGAGCAGCTCGGGCGCGACGGTGCCCGCCGCCTCATACGCCAGGCCCCGCACGGTCGTGTCGATCGTGTGCGCCAGAAACGCGCGCAGCCGCGCGCCGTGCAACGCGCGCACCTGGCACTCCTCGCCGCGCGCGGTGCCGAGGAGCCAGCATGCGATCGTCACACCCTCCAGCGCGCCGCGCAACGTGCCCAGGCGATCCGGGTCGCCCACCACGCACTCCGCGCCCACTCGCTCGATCTCCCCCGCGCGCGCCCCGCGCCGCGTGACGACGCGCACCGCGTGACCCTCCGCGCACGCCACCCGCGCCAGCTCCACGCCCCTGCACCCGCCCCCAACGATCAGCACTCTCGCCATCGGCGCCGCCATGTTAGGGGCACGCCCGCGCGGCGCCGGGGGCCCGTCTCCTGCGACAGAGCTCTGGGCGCGAAAATGCGAAAATGCACATTTTGCGGGAATCTGGCGCGGGGCCTCGAACACATCTGTCGGAGGCGGCGTTGGGGGATTCGAAAAGAGGATTCGTTCCGCGCGGAACCAATCCTCAAAACAAAAAACGACACGGCCGCTGCTCGCGACCGGCGTCGCCGACCCAGCCAGGGCTGAGCTGTGTCCGTCCAGGGGAGCCCCACCCAATACGATCCCCCTCCCGTGAGCGACACACCGCCGCCCAGCCCCCCTGCACCGTCGCCCGCGGAGCCGGTGACCATGGAGAAGATCGTCGCGCTGTCCAAGCGCCGCGGCTTCATCTTTCCCTCCTCGGAGATATACGGCGGCGTGGGCTCCACCTACGACTTCGGTCACTACGGCGTGCTGCTCAAGGGCAACGTCAGGGGCGAATGGTGGCGCGCGATGCTCTCCGAGCGCGACGACATCGTGGCGCTCGACTCCGCGATCCTCCAGCACCCGCGCGTGTGGGAGGCCTCCGGCCACCTCACCGGTTTCACCGACCCCATGGTCGACTGCCGCACCTGCGGCCGGCGCTTTCGCGCCGATCAGCTTGGAGAGCTGCAGTGCGGGCGCAAGCCCTCCAAGCACCCCGGCGAATACGAGGAATGCTCGCTCACCGACGCGCGCGACTTCAACCTCATGTTCGAGACCACGATCGGGCCGGTCAAGGAGTCCGGCGCCACGGCCTACCTGCGCCCGGAGACCGCGCAGGGCATCTTCATCAACTTCAAGAACGTGCTCCAGTTCTCGCGCAAGAAGCCGCCCTTCGGCATCGCCCAGGTGGGCAAGTCGTTTCGCAACGAGATCACGCCCGGCAACTTCATCTTTCGCACACGCGAGTTCGAGCAGATGGAGATGGAGTTCTTCGTGCCCCCCCACGACGCGGAGCGGTGGTTCGAGTACTGGCTGGCCGAGCGCATGCGCTGGTACGTGGAGCTCGGCATCCGCCCCGACCACCTGCGCCTGCGCGCGCACGATCCCGAGGAGCTCTCCCACTACTCCTCCGCCACCAGCGACGTGGAGTACCTCTTCCCGTCCACCGACTCCGTCGGCGGAGCCCGCTGGTCGGAGCTCGAGGGCATCGCCAACCGCGGCGACTTCGACCTCACCCAGCACGCGCGCCACTCGGGCGAGAAGCTCGACTACTTCGACCAGGGCAGCGGCGAGCGGTACGTGCCACATGTGATCGAGCCCGCCGCGGGGGCCGATCGCGCGACGCTGGCCTTCCTGGTCGACGCCTACGACGAGGAAGTGGTCGCGCGCGAGGGCGCCGGCGAGGGCGAGCGGCGCACCGTGCTGCGCCTGCACCCCCGTCTCGCGCCGGTCAAGGTGGCCGTGCTGCCGCTGGTCAACCGGGACGCACAGCCCGAGCTGGCCCGGGAGGTGTGGCGCGCGCTGCGCGCGCTGGTACAGGCCGAGTACGACGACGGGGGCGCGATCGGGCGCCGCTACCGCCGCCAGGACGAGATCGGCACGCCCTACTGCGTGACCATCGACCACCAGAGCCTCGACGACCGCACCGTGACGGTGCGCGACCGCGACACGCTCGTGCAGGAGCGGTTGCCGATCGAGGGACTCCCCTCCGAGCTCGCCGCGCGCGTGGCGCGCGAGTGGCGCAGCCCCAAGCTGGGCGGGGAGAGCTAGCGTGCCGCCCACCGCCGCGTCGAGGAGGCGTGTGCCTCTGAGAGGACAACGGCCGCAGATTTCTGCAAAATGCGCCGGAGCCAGCCCCAGCGGCGGCGGTGCCGGTGGCGGTGCCGGTAGCGGTGGCGGTGGCGGCCGAGCTCCGGCCGTTGCGTGTTTTGTTTTTTGGATTCGTTCCGCGCGGAACGAATCCTCAAAACAAATCCCCCAACGGCGCCTGCGGCAGGTGCGTTCGCGGCCGCCGCGCCGGATTCCCGTCGCTGTCCTCGCTGCCCGCCCACCGGCCCGCCGCCTCAACGCTATTTTCCCCCTCAGAGGAGACACATGGATTTCGACCTGACCGACGAGCAGCAGCTGATCCGCAGCACCGCGCGCGAGTTCACCGAAAAGGAGATCGTGGAGCGCGCCAAGCAGAACGCGCGCAACCACCACTTCGACCTCGAGCTGGTGGCCATGCTCGCCCAGCAGGGCTACCTCGGCGCGATCGTGCCCCGCGAGTACGGCGGCGCGGGCCTCGACTATCTGAGCTACGGCCTGGTGGTGGAGGAGATCGGGCGCGGCTGCTCATCGGTGCGCACGGTCATCTCGGTGCAGACCTCGCTCGTCTGCTCGGCGATCCTCCGGTGGGGCACCGAGGAGCAGAAGCACCGCTACCTGCCGCGGCTCTGCTCCGGCGAGTGGCTCGGGTGCTTCGGGCTCACCGAGCCCGACTCCGGCTCCGACGCCGCCAAACAGCGCACGCGCGCGCGCCGCACCGATTCCGGCTGGGTGATCAACGGCGCCAAGATGTGGATCTCGATGGGCGACTACGCCAGGGTGGCGCTGATCTTCGCCCAGACCGATCCCGAGCTCGGCCACCGCGGGCTGGGCTGCTTTCTGGTCGACACCGACCAGCCCGGCTTCCAGCCCAGCCCGATCGAGCACAAGATGGGCCTGCACGCCTCCGACACCGCCTCGATCGCGCTGGAAGACGTGGAGGTCGGCGAGAACGATCTGCTGGGCGAGATCGGCGACGGCTTCAAGGTGGCCATGTCCTCGCTCGACTCGGGGCGCTACTCGGTGGCCGCCGGCTGCGTGGGCATCTGCCAGGGGTGCGTCGAGGAGTCGGTCGCCTACGCCACCGAGCGCGAGCAGTTCGACCGCCCGATCGCCAGCTTCCAGCTCGTGCAGGCGATGATCGCCGACATGGTGCTGAAGACCGACGCCTCGCGCATGCTCGTGTGGCGCGCCGGCTTTCTGAAGGATCGCGGGCGCCCCAACACGGTGGAGACCTCGATCGCCAAGCTCCACGCCACCGAGGCCGCGGTGTGGTGCTCCAACACCGCGATCCAGGTGCACGGCGGCGCCGGCTACGTCGACGACCACCCCGTCGAGCGCTACTTCCGCGACGTGCGCGTCACCACCCTGTACGAGGGCACCTCGCAGATCCAGCAGCTGATCATCGGCCGCGCGATGACCGGCGTCAACGCGCTCGTGCCGAGCTGACACGATGGACGCCCCCGCGGCGCGGATCATCGGCGTGCTGGGCGCCGGCACGATGGGCGCGGGCATCGCGCAGCTCGCCTGCCGCATCGCCGAGCGCGCGCTCCTCTACGACCCGCTCGCCGACGCGCTCGAGCGCGGGGCGGCGCGCGCGCGCGAAGGGCTCGCGCGCGAAGCGCAGCGGGGCCGCATCTCCTCACACGACGCCGCCGCCGCCGGCGATCGGCTGGAGGCCGCGGGCGAGCTGGCCGCGCTGGCGCAGTGCGATCTGGTGATCGAGGCCGCCCCCGAGCGCCTGCAGCTCAAGCACGAGCTCTATCGCCAGCTGTGCGAGGTCGTCGGTGGGGAGTGCGTGCTCGCCACCAACACCTCCTCGCTGCCGGTCACCGCGGTCGCCGCCGGCGCCTCCCATCCCGAGCGCGTGGTGGGCATGCACTTCTTCAACCCCGCGCCCGTGATGCGCCTGGTCGAGGTTATCGCCGGCGAGCGCTCCGGCGAGCGCGCGCTGTCCCTCGCCACCGCCACCGGCGAGGCGATGGGCAAGACCGTGATCCGCGCCTCCGACGGGCCCGGCTTCCTGGTCAACCGCTGCAACCGCCCGTTCGGCCTGGAGGCACTGCGCCTGCTGGCGGAGCGCATCGCCGAGGTGAGCGCGATCGATGAGATCTGCCGCCTGGAGGGCGGCTTCCCGATGGGGCCGTTCGAGCTGAGCGATCTCGTCGGCGTGGACACCGGTTTCGATGTCGCGCGCTCCTTCTATGAGCTCTCCTTCGGCGAGCCCCGCTGGCGCCCCTCACCGATCCAGGCGCGCCTCGTGGCCGCCGGCCTGCACGGGCGCAAGGCGGGGCGCGGCTACTACGACTACAGCGGCGCGCGGCCGCACCGCCCGGCCGACCCCGACGCTCCCGAGCCGGCGCGGCGGCCCGCGCACGGCGAGGCGGTGGTGGTGATCGGCGGCCGCACGCCGCTCGCGAGTCAGCTGCGCCACACCGCCTCCGAGGCCGGCTACGAGGTGCGCTCGCCCTCCGATCCACTGGAGGCCGAGCTCCCCGCGCTGGTGCTCGAATGCGAGGAGCCGCCCCACGATGAGCCCCCCCACGCCGCGGGCGCGCCCCGTGTGATCCTCTGCCAGTCCGGCTCGCTCGCCTCGCTCGATCCCGGCGGCAGCGCGGTGGGCTTCCACGTGCTGCCCCCGCTGTCCGCCGCGCGCCTGGTCGAGCTGACCGCCGCCGACTCCTCCTCGCCCGCCGCCGCCGAGCGCGCCGAGCGGTTCTTCGCCACGCTCGGCAAGCGTGTCCTCTGGGTCGGCGACGCGCCCGGCCTGGTGCTGGGCCGCATCGTGGGCCAGCTGATCAACGAGTGCGCCTTCGCGCTCGGCGAAGGGGTCGGCAGCGCGCGCGACATCGACACCGGCATGGTCCTGGGCCTCAAACACCCGCGCGGACCGCTCGCGTGGGGCGATGAGATCGGGCTCGACAATGTGCTGGCGCTGGTGGAGGCGCTCCAGCGCGAGTACCGCGAGGAGCGCTACCGCCCCGCGCCCGCGCTGCGCCGCATGGTGCTGGCCGGCCGCCTCGGGCGCGCCACCGACGCCGGCTTCTTTCAGTACGCGCCCGGCTCCGGCGCGGTGGCGTAGCGGCGCAGCGCCACCACCGCGCCGCCCAGCCGCCCAGCCGCCCAGCCGCCTAGCGCGGCACCTCGACGCTCGGGGTGAGACCCATCGCGCGCGCCTGCTCGACCGACACGATCTCGCGGCCGAACGGCAGCAGCGACACGGGGATCAGCTTGAAGTCCGCCAGCGCCAGCGGGATGCCGATGATCGTCAGACACAGCAACACCCCGCTGATGAGGTGCCCGAGCGCCAGCCACCACCCGCACAGCAGGAGCCACAGCACGTTGCCGATCGTCGACGCCGCGCCGGCGTCCGCGCGCCGCACAACCGTTCGCCCAAACGGCCACAGCGCGAACATCCCGATCCGCAGCGACGCAATCCCGAACGGGATGGTGATGATCAGGATGAAACAGATCAACGCCGCCAGCGCGTAGGCCAGCGCCAGCCACAGGCCCGCCAACAGGAACCAGATGATGTTCAGCAGCACGCGCACGCGACAACATCAAAGCTGCCGCACGGCTGGGTGATCCCAAATCACCCGGCGCGGGTGAGCGCGCCGCGAAGGCTCAGGCGGGGTCGGCCGCTGGGGCCCACTGGGCCTCGGCCGGGTCGCCGAGGTGCATGCCCGCGGGGATCGGCACCTCGGGAGTGTCGCGCAGGTACCACTCCGCGTCCAGCGCCGCCTGGCAGCCGGAGCCGGCGGCGGTGATCGCCTGGCGGTAGGTGTGGTCGACGAGATCGCCCGCCGCGAACACGCCGGGGCGGTTGGTTGCCGTGGAGTGGCCGCGCACCACCACGTATCCGTTGTCGTCCAGCTCCACCTGGCCCGCCACGAGCTGCGACTGCGGCTGGTGGCCGATCGCCACGAACGCGCCCCCGATCTGGAGCTCGCGCTCCTCCCCGGAGCGCTGGTCCACCAGTGTGGCCGCGGTGAGCGCGCCGCCCTCGCCCGCCCTGAGCTCCTTGACGGTGAACGGGGTGAGGAACTCGATGTTCTGCTGCTCGCGCGCGCGCTCGAGCATGATCTTCGACGCCCTGAACTCGTCGCGGCGATGCACCAGCACGACCCCGCTGGCGAACTTCGAGAGGAAGATCGCCTCCTCCATGGCCGAGTCGCCGCCGCCCACGACCATCGTGGGCCTGTCGCGGAAGAACGCCGCGTCGCAGGTCGCGCAGTAGCTCACGCCCCGCCCGCCGAGCTCCTCCTCGCCGGGGATGCCGAGCTTCTTGTGCTCCGCGCCCATCGCCAGGATCACGGTGCGCGCGCGGTGCTGCTCGCCGGCCGCCCACACCGAGTGCACGCCGCCCGCCTCGCTCGCCAGCTCCACGCGCTCGGCCTGATCGGTGATCAGGCGCGCGCCGAAGCGCTGCGCCTGCTCGCGGAAGAGCGGCATCAGCTCGGGCCCCATGATGCCGTCGGGGAAGCCGGGATAGTTCTCCACGTGGGTCGTCTGCTGCAACAGGCCACCCCACGCGAAGCCCTCGATCACCAGCGGGCGCAGGTTGGCGCGCGCGGTGTACAGCGCCGCGGTGTACCCCGCCGGGCCGCTGCCCACGATGATCGTGCTCTCGATGTCCTTGGATGCCATCCGCGCTCCTGTCGGTGAGTGGGCGAGCCGATGACCGCGCCGCGCCGGCGATGCTACGCGCCTTCCCGCTCCGATGCCCTCCTACCTACTTCACTTTGTAAAGTATAGCGCGCGCGGGAGCGGACACGGTGCTGCCGGCCGGCGCGTCGCCTCGAACACACCTGTCGGAGGCGCCGTTGGGGGATTCAAAAAGAGGATTCATTCCGCGCGGAACCAATCCAAAAAACAAAACACGCAACGGCCGGAGCTCGACGGGCGCTCGACCGGCATCGCGGGGCACGGGACCTCGGGACAGCCCGCAGCGCCGGAGCCTCGGGACTGCCCCACGCGCGGGCGCCGCTACGCCCGCACCGCATCCACCCCCACGCGCGCGCCCCGCGCCGGGCCGGCCACGCCGAGGTCCTCCGCGCGCCAGTGCGACACCGTGCGGCGCAGCTGCAGATAGGCGATCGCCCCCGGGATCGTCGGCAGCCAGAAGGAGATCGCGCGGTACGACAGCACCGCCAGCACCGCGAGGTTGATGTCGACCCCGAACGCCGCCAGCGCCCCGATCATGCCGCCCTCCACGCCGCCGAGACCGCCGGGCAGCGGCAGGAGGTTGCCAAACATGCCCACGAAGTAGGCCATCCAGATCACGGTGAACGGCGGCGCCACGCCGAACGCGTGGAAGCACGCCCACAGCACACCCATGTCAAAGCCCCACCACGCCACCGCGCCCAGCAGTGCCGGATCGCGGGTGCGCACGATCTCGATCGCCTGGCGTGTTCCGCTCCGCGCCATCGCCGGCACGGTGCCAAGACGCGCCACCGCGCGCTGCCACGGGCGGGGGCGGCCGCGCCCGGACGACGACCCCGCCAGGCGCGGCTCGATGTCGGCCGGCAGCATCGCCGCCACCACGGCCACTCCGATCAGGAACGCGCCAATGATCGCCGGCACGATCGTGATCGCGAACGAGCCGCCCCCCGGGAAGAGGCCCACGCCGAGTCCCACACCGTTGAGCACCAGCGAGCCCGCGTACACCGAGTAGAGGAGCACCAGGAAGGCCACCATACGGGTGGCCACCACCCGCGCCTCCATTCCCGAGCGGCGCAGCGCCCACGCCGTGATCGCGATCCCCCCGGCGCCGGCGGCGGCGAAGAGCCGGGTGGCCAGCACCCCCGCCAGCGTGATCAGGTAGCTCTCGCGCAGCCCTATGCGCGCGCTGCCCCGCGCGAACACCGCGCGGAACACGGCTACATAGCCGGCGAACGACAGCAGCTCGAACACCACCCCCAGCGCGATCCACCACGGATCTCCCCGCTGGATGCGGTGGATCGTGGTGCCGAGGCCCGTGACCTTCGGCAGGCCGTAGTAGAGAAACGCGATCGCCGACAGCACGAAGATCGCGAAGGAGATCGCCCTGCGGCGCGTGAGCACCACACGCGGCATCTCCTCCGCGTGCGCCTCGGTGGGCTTGGCCTCGGTGGGCTTGGCCTCGGTGGGGTCGGTCTCGGTGGGGTCGGTCTCCGGAGGTGAGCTCCCATCGGCGCCCCGCTCGTGAGTGGCTCCTTCGGGGGCAGCGATTCGCGACCCGCGAGCTGGCGCCCCGTCGCTCATGCCCCGCTCACGCGCTCAGCCGCTTTCGTGTGCGATCGCCTCGAGTGTCCCCACCGCGCGCCCGAGTCGCCCGATCGGGGGCCCCGCGCGGGGCGCGCCGTGGCGCACCGCCTCCACGAGCGCCACGCCGGCCAGCAGGTCGACCACGTAGTGCTCCCCCAGGTACACCAGCGCGAAGCCCAGGGTGAGCGTGTAGAGCAGCGCCAGCGCGCCCTCCAGCCGCCCGTGCTCGGCGAGCAGATGGGCCGACATGAGCGATGTGGCGAAATGCAGCGACGGCATCGCGGCCAGGGGGTTGCCTCCAAAGACACTGTAGAGGCGCGTCCATCCGTCCTGCCAGAAGAACTCGCCATACTCGGCCATCATGCGCCGCACCACCAGCTCGCCGCCCCCCCGCTCGCCCCGCGGCTCGCCGAGGAGCTCGCCCTGTTCGCCGCCTCGCGGCTCGCCGCGCGGCTCGCGCGCGCTGAGCTCGGCCGCGTACCAGGGCGGCGCGGTGGGCGCCAGCCAGTACACGCACGCGCCGAGGTCGAACACCGCGTAGGTCAGCGCCGCCGCGCGCGGGAAGCGCCGCGGGTTGCGCCAGAGGATGTAGGCCAGCGCCGCGTTGGGCGCCAGCATCCACGACCAGTGGGTCCACACCAGCACGCGGTCCAACGCGCGCCACTCGCCGGAGGACGCCAGCGCGCGCTGGAGACGCACCGTGGGCAGCTCTCCCAGACCCAGCGCGCGGTCGAGCGCGATCGGGTAGTCGACGTGCACCCGTTCGGCCTGCGCCTGCTCGTCGTCGTGGGGCGACTTGTAGGCCAGCACGTACGCCCACATGTGCAGCGCGCACACCGCCACATCCCGTGTGCGCGAGCGCCGCAGCGCCACACTGAGCCCGAGCGGCGCGCCGAACGCGGCCAGCTGGATCGCCAGCGCCGGCGCGCGCACGCGCCGGCGCACGAGCGGGGCGGCCACGCCAACCGCCACCAGCACCCAGGCGCTTGCTCTGATCGCGCTCCTGGCCCGCCCCACGGAGCGAGCAGTATATGGCCGCTCCAGGCGGCCTCGCTCAGGCGGCGCCGGCCGGCTCGCCCTCCGGCTCGTCCTCGCCGGCGCGCTCGAGCGCGCAGCGGGCGGCTTCGGCGACGAACGCGGCGACCACCGGGCTGCCGGGGTCGGCCTCCGGGTGCCACTGCACGCCCAGCACGAAGCGCCGGTCGGGCAGCTCGATCGCCTCCGCCAGCCCGTCCTCGCGGCAGACGCCGCTGACCAACAGCCCGCGCCCCGCGCGCTGCACGCCCTGGTGGTGGTGGGACTTGGTCACGTGGTGTCGCTCGCCGGTGACCCGCGCGGCGAGCGTGCCGTCGCGCAGCTCGACATCGTGATCGGAGTCCTCGAAGGTGCCCGCCACGCGCAGGTGCTCGTGGTGGCCGAACACCTCCGGGAGGTGCTGGAGCAGCGTGCCGCCGAGCGCCACGTTGATCAGCTGCATGCCGCGGCAGATGCCGAGCACCGGCATGTCGCGCTCGATCGCCGCGCGCACCAGCGCGATCTCGAAGCGATCGCGCTCGGGCACGGTGTCGAGGGTTTCGGGGTGGCGCTCCGCGCCGTAGCCGTCGGGGTCGATGTCGGCGCCGCCCGCCAGCACCAGCCCGTCGATCAGGTCCAGCATCTGCTCCGGCTGCTCCAGCGCGACCGGGTCGGGCGGCAGCAGCACCGCCAGCCCCCCGGCGAGCTGCACCGCGTCCACGTAGCTGCGCGCCAGCAGCATCGCGTCCTGCTGCCAGGCGCTCCAGGTGGCGTGCTCGAGCGCGGTGCACATACCGATCGTTGGCCGTCGCATGTCTCAAACCTTAGGATCTAACGGGCCGGCACTCGCCGCACGCCGGCGCTCGCCCACGCCGGCACCCACGAATCCCAGCGGCCACGGCGCCCGCCGCCCCCACGAGAGGAGTTCGCCAATGAGCACCCCCACCACACACAGCGACTTCGAGACCGTCAACTTCTCGCTCTCCGGCGAGGGGGTGGCGCGGATCGAGCTGAACCGCCCCCAGGTGCTGAACGCCTGGAACCACCAGCTGTCCGCCGAGGTGCTCGCCGCGCTGCGCGCGGCCGCCGAGGACGACTCGGTCAGGGCGATCGCGATCACCGGCGCGGGACGCGCGTTCTCCTCGGGAGCCGACCTGAAGGACATGAGCGCCCCCGAGGCCGACGCCGACGCGGAGGCCTCGACCGGCGTGTACGGCGTGCTGACCGAGCGCTACCACCCGATCATGCAGCTCATCCGCGAGCTGCCCAAGCCGGTGGTGGCCGTGGTCAATGGTCCCGCGGTGGGCATCGGCTGCTCGCTGGCGCTGTGCTGCGATCTGATCGTCGCCGCCGAGAGCGCCTACCTGCTGCTGGCGTTCGTCAACATCGGGCTGGTCCCCGACGGCGGCTCCTCGCTGCTGTTGCCCAGCCGCGCCGGTTTCGCGCGCGCCACCGAGATGGCGATGCTGGGCGAGCGGATCCCCGCCGCGCGCGCGCTCGAGTGGGGGCTGATCAACCGCGTGGCGCCCGACGAGCGCCTCGAGGAGGTCGCGCAGGAGCTGCTGGGCCGCCTGGCCGCGGGGCCCACGCGCGCCTACGCCGGCATCAAGCGCCAGCTCAACAGCTGGGTGTACGGGCGCATGGCCGAGCAGCTCGACCTCGAGGCGCGCATCCAGGAGGAGATGGCCGGCAGCGCCGATTTCGTCGAGGGCGTGACCGCGTTCCTCCAGAAGCGCCCGGCGAGCTTCTCGGGTCGGTAGCGCCCGGCCGGGCCGGCGGGCCGGCGGGCCGGGCGGGCCGGGCGGGCCGGCGGGCCGGGACGGGTGGGCGGGGACGAGCGGCTCGCCGAGCAGAGGAGCGGGGGGGTCCTCATTTTGCTTGCCGCTGCCGGTCGAGCACCGTCCGTTGCGTTTTTTGTTTAGTGGGGTATCCATCTAACCGGAGTAGAATGGCCGGATCGCTAGTCCTCAAGCCGAAAAGCACTACCCGCGCTCGCTAAGCGAGTTCCACGCCTGGTTCCGCACCGACGCCGACTGCCTG
>WQXW01000011.1 GCA_009781575.1 Solirubrobacterales bacterium | reverse complement strand
CGGGGCGTCGCTGCGCGTGGCACCCAGCGAGGTCCACGGGCTCGTGGGCGAGAACGGCTCCGGCAAGTCGACCCTGGTCAAGCTGCTCTGCGGGTATCACGCGCCCGATCCCGGCGGCGCGCTGCTGATCGACGGCGAGCGGGTCCCGCTTCCGCCGCGCCCCGCCACGATGCGCCGGCTCGGGCTGTCGGTGGTCCACCAGGACCTCGGGCTGCTGGACTCCTTCACGGTGGTCGAGAACATGCGCGCCGGCCAGTTCGGCGTGCACCGGCTCACGCGCGCCATCCGGTGGCGGCGCGAGCGCGAGCTCGCCCGTCAAGCCCTCGGCGCGCTCGGCGCGCTCGGCGCCGAGATCGATCCCGACACCCGAGTTGGGGAGCTCTCGGCGGCCGCGCGCGCCGAGGTCGCGATCGCACGCGCGCTCCAGAGCCACAGCCCCGGGCGCGGCATCGTCGCGTTCGACCCTCGCACGCGAGGTCGCCTCGCGCGGCGGGTCGGTGCTGCTGGTCTCTCACCAGCTCGACGAGGTGCTGGCGCACACCGACCGCGTCACGGTGCTGCGCGACGGTCGCGTGGTCGCCGGCGGCGTGCCCACCTCCGAGCTCTCCGAACGCGAGCTGATCCGGCTGATGCTCGGGCGCGAGCTGGCACGCCCACGCCGGCGCACCGCCGAGCCCGCGCGCACGGCCGCCGGCGTGGGCGCCTCGCGCGGAGCGTCCCCCGCGAGCGCGGTGGCCGCCTCGATCCACGACCTGCGCGGACCGACGCTCGCCGGGGCCAGCTTCTCGGTGGGCAAGGGAGAGGTTCTCGGCGTGACCGGCCTGCTGGGGTCGGGCTTCGAGGAGCTGCCCTATCTGATCGCCGCCGCGCGGCCCGCCTCGGCGGGCATGCTCGCGCTCGACGGCCTGGAGCTCGACCTCGCCCGCGCCTCGCCCCGGGCCGCGCTCGACGCCGGGGTGGCGCTCGTGCCCGAGCGCCGTGCCTCCGACGGGCTCGCGCTGGGGCGCTCGGTGATCGACAACGTGACCCTGCCCCGCGTGCGCACGCGGGGCGCGCTGGCGCCCATCGGGCGCTGGCAGCAGGCGGAGGCCGAGTGGGTGCTCGAGCACCTCGGGGTGCGCCCGGCCGACCCTCACCTGCCGGTCGCGCATCTGAGTGGCGGCAACCAGCAGAAGGTGCTCCTCGGCAAGTGGCTGCTCGGCGCTCCCCGGCTGCTCGTGTTGCACGAGCCCACGCAGGGAGTCGACGTGGGCGCGCGGTTGGACATCGAGCGGGCGCTCGTGCAGGCCACCGAGCGCGGCTGCGGGGTGATCCTCGCCGGGATGGACATGCCCGAGCTGGCGTCGATCTGCGATCGCGTGCTGGTGATGCGCGACGGGCTGCCCGTCGCCGAGCTCGCGCACCAGCTCTCGCCGGAGCGGATCATCGACGCCGTCTACGCCGACGGGGCCGGCGAGTGAGGCCAACAGCCCGATGCCGGCGCGCCTGATCGAGCCCGCCTCAACACTCGCGCGCGCCAGCGGTGGCGATGGCGGACGGCTGGCGCTGCGCGCCGTCGAGCGCTACGCGCTCGTGGGCCTGTGGGGGGTGATGATCGCGGTTTACTCCTCGATCGAGCCGTCGATCTTCGACACCAGTGGCACCTTCCAGACGATTTTCGGCTCGCAGGCCGCGTACGTGTTCCTGGCGATGGCGTTCCTGTGCACGGTGATCGTGGGCGATTTCGTCGATCTCTCGGTGGCCTCGATCCTCGGCCTGTGCGCCACGCTCGTGCCGGTGCTGAGCGTCTTCGACCACCTCCCCGTGGCGCTCGCCGCCACGATCGCTGTGGCCGTGGGCGCCTGCGCGGGAGCGTTCAACGGGCTGCTCGTCGTGTATCTGGGCGTCGACACGATCGTGGTCACGCTCGGGATGTCCACGCTGCTGTCGGGAATCGCGCTGGCGATCTCGAACCTCAGCGCGGTCAGCGGGCTCAGCGCGTCCTTCGGCAAGCTGACTCTCACCGAATTGTGGGGGCTGCCGCTCTCCTTCTATTACGGCCTGGCACTGGCTCTCGTGTTCGCCTACGTGCTGGCGTTCACCCCCCTGGGCCGCCACATGCGCTTCGTGGGCTCCAACCGCGAGGTCTCGCGCCTGGCCGGCATCCGCGTCGATCGCATCCGCTTTGGCGCGTTCCTCACCGCCGGCCTGCTCTCGGGGCTGGGCGGCGTGGTGGTGGCCGCCGGGCTCGGCGGCTTCGACCCCAGCAGCGCCATCACCTATCTGCTGCCCACGGTCGCCGCTGTCTATCTCGGCACCGCGGTGGTGCGCCCCGGCGAGTTCACCCCGATCGGCGCGCTCATCGGCGTCTACTTCCTCGCCACCGGCGTGCTGGGGCTGCAGGAGCTCGGCCTCGCGGGATGGATCTCCGATGTCTTCTACGGCGGGACCCTGATCGTGACCGTGACCTTCACCACGTTGCTGCGCGGCCGCCTCGCGCCGGCCCAGTAGCAATCCCGACAGAGAAAGGAATCACCCACGCATGAGAGAGCAACTCCCCCACCCTGCCCACCGGCGCGCACTCGGGGCTCACGGCCGGCGCGCGCGCGGGAGGCTCGCAACCCTCGGCGCGGCCGTGGCCCTCTGCGGGACCGCGGTTGGGGCGAGCGGCTGCGGCAGCGCCGACTCCCCCACGCACACCGCCTCGGCCTCCGGCGGCGGCCCGGGCGCGGCCCACGCGCGCGCGGTGGTGGCGAAGCTCGAACAGCCGACCACGAGCTTCGGTGCGCCCGGACCGCCGTTGACGAACGCCAAATCGCTGGCCGGCAAGTCGGTGTGGTACGTGCCGATCTCCATCTCGGTGCCGGTGTTTGCGATCGCCGACGAATCGCTGCGCACCGCGCTTGGCAAGCTCGGCATCCAGCTTCACACCTGCTCCGGCGAGGCCAACCCCTCCGCCACCGCTGCGTGTCTCGAACACGCCGTCTCCAGCGGCGCCGGGGGCATCATCGCCGACGGGATCCCCGTCGCGCTGGCCCCCAACGCGTTCGCCGCGGCCGAGTCGCACCACATCCCCGTACTGGTCGTCGACCAGGAGCCGCCCGCCGCGAGCGCTCCCGGCGCGGTGCGCGGTAAAGGCGACGACCGTCTCGCGTATGCGCTGTTGCAGAACCACGCGCTGGTGACCTCGGAGGCCGACTGGATCACGGCCAACTCCGGCGGCTCCGCCAGCGTGCTGTCGATGCCGTTCACCGATTCGCCCTCCACGCTGCAGTGGGGCGCGGAAGGGGTGGCGGAGCTCCACCGCTACTGCCCCGCCTGCACCGTCACCACTCAGAGGATCGGCCTGGCCGACCTCACGCTGGCCCCCTCGCAGACGAGCTCCGCGCTGCTGAGCCACCCCGGTGTCACCTACGTGATGCCGGAGTTCGACGCCGCGCTGCAGGGCGTCGAGCAGGGCATCCAGCAGTCGGGCATGGCACAGAAGGTGGCGGTGGTCACCTCCGCCGGCGATCTGCCCGCGCTGCAGATGGTCAGCGCACACCGCGTGTCCGCCGATGTGGGCCAGGACTTCCCCTATGAGGGGTGGGCCGACGCCGATGAGATGCTGCGCATGATGCTGCACGCGCCGATCGTCGAAGAGCACGTGCCCCTGCGCATCTTCACCGCCGCCGATGTGGGAGAGGTGAAACTCACCACCGCCGCGCAGGCCTCCGGCGAATGGTACGGCTCGAGCTCCTACACGACGATGTTCGAGAAACTGTGGGGCGCGAGCTGAGCGCAAAGAGCCCGCCGAACACGATCGCCGCGGCGATGTTCAAAAAGAGCTTGTAGTCGAGCGCGATCGCGGGGAACACCTCCGCGTGGGTGGGGCGCGTGGTCGGGATCAGGCCCGCGGCGTCGAAGAGCAGGTCCACCGCCACAGCCGCCACCACGATCGCGATGAACATCAGCGCCACGATTCGCGCGGTGAACGCCCCTCCGTAGTACCTGCGGTAGATCAGCACGATCGGCACCACGATCAGATCCGCGAATATGAATGCGATCACCCCCCCGAACGCGATGCCACCCGACCACAGCACCGCCGCCAGCGGCACGTTGCCCAGCGAGCACACGAATGTGAGCACCGCCACCAGCGGACCCACGATCGCGTTCTGGATCAGCTGAATCGCCCCCGGCGCGTGTGTGATGAAGAGCGAATTCCAGAACCCGTTGTGAATCTGCCCGACCAGCCCCGCCAGCACGAAGCCCAGCGCGATCTCGCGGTACAGCATCGACCAGTCGTGGCGGAAGTTGTGCGCCACATCCCACCACGCCGCCCGTGAGGTGAGCCGCGCCCGCAGGCTCATCCGCTGCGCCGCGGTGTGGTGTTGGTGGCCCGCGTCGACCCCCCGCGCATGCGCACGCGCGCGCTCCTCCAGCGCACGCGAGACCAACAGCCGCAGCAGCGCGGTGCTCAGCGCGATCAGCAAAAGACCGCCCAGCAGCTCCGCCACGGTGAACTGCCAGCCGATCAGCACCCAGATGACCACGCCCAGCTCGATCACCAGGTTGGTGGAGGCGAACTGGAAGGCCAGCGCCGACGCGGCCGACGCGCCGCCCTGGAAGAGGCTCTTTGCGATCGCCACCGCCGCGTAGGAGCACGACGAGGATGCCGCGCCCAGCCCGGTGGCCAGCGCCACCGGGCGCGCGCCCGCGCCTCCCAGCGCGCGCTGGATGCGCTCGCGCGGGATCCACGCCTGCACGATCGCGCTGATCGCAAAGCCCAGCACCAGCGCCCACCACACCTGCCAGGCCATCAGGCCCGCGTCCCGCAGGCCGTGCGCGATCGTGTTCAGCACCCGCTCCAGAGCACCTCGCGCGCCAGCACCTCAACGCTCCAGCCCGCCGGCAGCCGCGCGGGCGAGGTGCCCACCGGCGCCTCCGGGCCCACCAGGCAGTGCTCCGGTGCGGGGCCGAGGCCCAGCGCGCGGCGCCACAACCCCGCCGACTCACCCGCCATGCCGTCGCCCAGCAGCGCCGCCAGGGTGGGCGGCTCGTGGCCCGGCGCGCGCCTCACCCACGCCGCGATTCGCGCGTCGCCCAGCGCGGGCGAGCCCTCGCAGAGGCGGTACACGCCCGCCGCGCTGTCGCCCGCCAGGCGCGCCACCGCATCGTGCGCGCTCACGTGCCCCCTGGACACCGCGGCCTCCTCCAACACGCCCACCGCCGACCAGCCGTCCAGCAGATACCAATCCTCGTAGACGGGCCCCCCGGCATCGCCCCGCGCGGGGAGCTCGGAGAGCCATCCGGGCTCCTCGGTTCGCAGCAGCGCCGAGCCGCGAAAGCCGCTCGGCGGCCGCGCGGCCAGCGAGCGGTGCAAGCGCTCCAGCGCACCCTCGTAGGAGGCGGCGTCGACCCCCTGCGCCGGTCGGTGCCAGGTGAGGTAGGCGAGCACTGCGCGCCTGACGATACCCTCCCGCTCACGATGGAGCGCGCGCGGCCGATCGTGATCGCCTACGACGGCTCGCCGGTCGCCGCCGAGGCGACGCGACACGCCGGCGAGCTGTTCGCGCCGCGCGACGCGCTGGTGCTGACCGTGTGGGAGCCCGGGCTGGGCGAGCTGATGCTGCTGCCCGACCCCACCGGGATCGGCACGGCAACGCTCCCCTACAACCCCTCGGTGGCGAGGGAAATCGACCAGGAGATCGAGGACGAGGCGCACGCGATCGTGCGCAACGGAGTGCAACTCGCGCGCGCGGTCGGCCTCGCCCCGCAGGAGCTCCTGGTGCGCGACGAGAGCGACGTGGTGGAGGCGATCGCGCAGGCTGCGCGCCACCACCGCGCGGCGGCGATCGTGGTGGGCTCCACCAGGGTCCACGGTCTGCGCGCGCGCCTGCTGGGCAGCACCGCCGCCGGCGTGCTCCGCCACGCCCACTGCCCCGTGCTGGTCGTGCGCCACACCGACGAGCCCGCCCCGGGAGCGCCGAGCGCCACCGAGCGCGGCGACTGAGGGAGCGCGCCCTTCAGCGATTGCGCCTACGCCGTTCGGCGGCGAACGCGCCCAGCACCACCCCGGCGGCCAGCGAGACCACGATCACCACGATCAGCGGCACTTTGGCGGAGCCCACGATCCAGTTGACGCTCACCTCTTTGACGTTGAGCACCGCGAACACGGTGATCAGCACCGCCACCACAACCAGCACCGTGGTGCGCGCCGACTCGCGCCGTGGGCGCTTTCTCCCGGGCGTCTGGGCCGACGGAGAGTCTGCGGGCACCGACATCGCACATCGATGCTACCCCGCCCGCAGGCGTACCCCAAGTCACCCCGACGGACGTCCCTTGCGCAGCTCCTCCTCCACCCAGGGCGCCGCCACCGACAGCTCGCTCACGCCCATCGCCGCCGCCACGTTGTAGGCCATCCCGTGGCGGAAGAACGCGTCCAGGCGCTCCCCGTCGGCGCCGGAGAGCTCGCGCGCCAGCGCCACCAACTCGGCGTAGCGCCGGCGCACACACGCGCGCACCTGCTCGTCGTCGCAGGCCGCATACGACTGGAGCTGCAGCATCAGGTAGTCGCGATCCGACGCCAGCAGCTCTTTGTACGCCTGGCCCATCGCCGCCAGCACGTCCTCACAGCCCGGCGGCGCGCGATGCTCGCGGTACTCGCCCGCCGCCCCCACGAACGTCTCCGCGACCCGCTCGAAGCCGCGCTCCACCGCCGCCAGGAACAGCTCGAGCTTGCTGGCAAACAGCGTGAACACATACGGCTGCGCCACGCCCACGCGCCGCGCGACCCGCTCCACCGGGGTGCCGTGCAGGCCGCCGCGCGCGAACTCGTGCACCGCCGCCGCGATCAGCTCCTCGCGGCGCTCGGCCGCCGGCACGCGCCTTCGCGCCGCCTCGACCGATCGTGGCGCCACGCTGCTCACGCGGTTCTGCCCGCCCCATTGCTCACGCCGCCGGCCCCATTGCTCACGCCGCCGGCCCCATTGCTCACGCCGCCGGCCCCATCACGCCGCCCGCCCCGCCGCGCTCGGCTCCGGCGCGCCGCTCCACGCGCTCGCCCCGTCGGCCTGTTGCGCAACGCCCGCCCCGGCGACCTGCTGCGCCTGCTGCGGCAGCGTGCGGAACGGCAGCACCAGCACCGCCAGCGCGCCGGCGCCCAGCACCGCCACGCCCACCCACAGGGCGGGAACCAGCCCGTCCACGAACGCCTGCGGCGAGGTGTAGCCGCCGGCGGAGGTGAACACCGACGCCAGCACCGCCACGCCGAGCACGCCGCCGACCTCGCGGATCGCGTTGGTCGCGCCCGAGGCCTGCCCGGCCTGATCGTCGCGCACGGCGGACAGCACCGCGGCGGCGGCCGGCGCGAACACCAGCGCCATGCCGGCGCCGGCCATGATGAACGGCACGATCATCTGCGAGTAGGCGAGCCCGGTGGAGGCCACGCTGGCGAGCCACGCCAGCGCGCCGGCCTGCAGCGAGAGGCCGGCCAGCATCAGCGGGCGGCTGCCCACCCGCTGTGAGAACACGCCCGCCAGCGGGGCGGTGATCATCGTGGCGCCGGTCCACACGAGAATCTTCAGCCCGGCTCCGAGCGGGCTGTTGTGGAGCACGTTCTGCATGAACTGCGACAGGAAGAAGATCGACCCGAACATCCCAAAGTACATCGTGAGCGAGGCGAAGTTTGTCACCGCGAACGCGCGCCGCGCGAAGAACTGCATCGGCAGCATCGGCTCCGCGGCGCGCCGCTCCCACGCCACGAACAGCGCCAGCAGCGCCAGGCCCACGCCCACCGCGGTCACGACCGTGGGGGAGGTCCAGCCGAGCGACTGCGCGCGCACCAGCCCGAACACCACCCCGAACGCGCCCAGCGAGGCCAGCGTGAGGCCGCGCAGATCGAGCGTGCCGTAGGGCCCGTGGCTCTCGCTCAACCGCCACGCGGCCACCGGCAGCAGCGCCACGCCGATCGGCACGTTGATCCAGAAGATCCAGTGCCAGGAGATGCCCTGCACGACCGCGCCGCCCACCAGCGGCCCCATCGCGACCGCGGCGCCGGAGATGCCCGACCACACGCCCAGCGCCACGCCTCGGCGCTCGGCCGGGAACGCCTCGGCCAGCAGGGTCAGCGTGAGCGGCGTGACCGCCGCCGCGCCCGCGCCCTGCACCGCCCGCGCCGCCACCAACAGGCCGCTCGTGGGCGCCAGCGCGGCGCCCGCCGAGGCGAGCGTGAAGAGCGCCAGCCCCGCGATGAACACCCGCTTTCGCCCGAACCGATCGCCCAGCGCGGCGCCGGTGAGCAGCAGCACCGCGTAGGAGAGCACGTACGCGTTGACCGTCCACTCCAGCGACTGGATCGACGCGCCCAGGTCGCGCCTGATCGAGGGCAGCGCGATCGAGACCACCAGGTTGTCCAGCACCACCATGAAGAGCGCCAACGACACGATGGCGAGCGTCCAGCGGTTGCGCGAGCGAGTCGAGCCGGTCATCTCCGAGACCTCCTTAGTGAGCACTAACTAATCGGATAGATTAGCAACCGCTAATGAGATGTCAAGGGGGTGTTGGGCGGCAGGTGCGCGGCGCTCCACGGCGAATAGGCCGCGCACGTGTGATGAGATTTGCCCGTATGCGCACGCTCCTCGCCGCCCTGCTCGCCGGCTGTGCCGCGCTCGCGCTGGGCTGCGGCTCGGGCACGCGCACCGTGTCGGTCGCCTCCTCGCCACCGGCGCATTCGAGCAGCCCCACCGCCGCCTCCCACGCCACCGGCAGCGCCACCGGCGGCGGCAGCGGGGGCCTCACCACCTCAACCACCACGTCGGTATCTCCCACGAGCGCCCACAGCCCGACCTCCTCGGCGCCGGCCAACGCGACGAGCACGGTGACCACCACGACACGCACCGCCGCCGGGCCGGCCTTCGCGCGGGGCGAAGCCGAAGAAGGCGGCGACCTCGCCGGCGCGGTGGCGGTCGTGAAGGCCCACGGCTACACCCCCGCGAGCACCTCCGACTACCACCCCGATCAGACACTGCGGGTGCTGGTTGCCACCAACACCGGCGCCGCCGACGGCGCCGCGCGGGCATTCTTCTTCGTGGGCTCCCGGTACATCGGCACCGACGCCTCCACGCCCAGCTCGTCGCTGTCGGTGGCGGGCCAGAGCGACACCGAAGTCACGCTCTCCTACCCCCTCTACCGGCCGCACGACCCCCGCTGCTGCCCGAGCGGCGGCCACGCCGAGGTGCGCTTCCAGCTGGACAACGGCAAGCTCGTCGCGCTCGACCCGATCCCGCCCAACAGCTCCCAGAGCGGGCTCAGCCGCGGCGGGTAGCGCCGGGGGCTGCGAGGCGGCGGGGGGCGGGAGCGGGCAGGGCGCGGGCGGCGGTGCCCGCTCCAGCGATGCCGGTCGTGAGCAGCGGCCGTTGCGTTTTTTGTTTTGAGGATTGGTTCCGCGCGGAACGAATCCTCTTTTTGAATCCCCCAACGGCGCCCTCCGACAGGCGTGTTCGAGGCCACACACCGGCGCAAGGCTTGACGGGAAAGCGCGGCCACCCGTCGGGTCGGACGTGGTTGCCCCGCCGAGAAAACCCCTCCAGCGAGAGGAATCGGGGCGAGAGGGGCTACTGGTCGGCGCGGGTGGCTCCCTCGCGCGCGCGCCCACGGCGGCGAAGCCGCGACCACAGGCTCGGCGGGCGGTTGCGCGCGCGCCACTCTTCCTCCAGCACCAGCTCCCCCCTGCGGCGCGCCGCGAGCACGCACTCGAGATGGGCGTGACGGCGCCGGCGGGTGTCGCCCTCGGGCGCGATCAGCACGTGCTCGCTGAGCGCCGGCAGGGGCCTCCCGCAGAAGGGGCAACGGTAGGTCGCGGGCTTGCGGTTGGACGCTCGCCGGACCGACCACCAGCGGGCACGCGGGAGGCTGCTCATCGCCTCCATTCTGGCGCGTGACCCGCCGCACAGCGCGCCGACGGTCCGCGGACCGCTGTCAGCGGCGCGGGATTCTACGGGCCCGCCAACGGGCCGGGCGCGTGACGTTCACCGCCGCGCAGCCGTCAATGAGGGTGGGGATCGCGTCGCGCGGGCCGGCCACCCACATATCGGTGGCGTACCGGCGGGCAGCGGTGGAGGGCCGACTATGGTTGGTGAGATCGAGGTGCGCAACGCATTGGCCAAAATCTCATGCGGTGGTGCTCTGGTGGCGCTGCTGTGTGTCTCCGCGACACCTGTCGCCGCACACGGCGCCACCGGCGGCGTGGTGTCGCCGCTGCCCGCGTCCAACTACTCCGTGCGCCCGCTGTGCAACCCGCCCGCGCCCGGGCGCGCCAGCTGCCTGGCGCGGCGGCTGGTGCCGGAGACCCGCGCCGCGCGCGCCCACACGCGCCCGCTGGGCATGCCGCGGCCCGCCCGCATGCGGGCGGGCAGAGCGGCGTCGCCGTGCGAACTCGCAAAGACGGCCGCCAATGGATGCTTCGGGCTGCGCCCGCAAGATCTCCACAGCGCCTACGCGCTGCCGAGCGCCGGCGCCGCCGAACAGACGGTGGCGCTGGTCGACGCCTTCGACGACCCCACCGCGGAAGCCGACCTCGAAGTGTACGACAAAGAATTCCATCTCAGTCCATGCACAACCGCAAACGGCTGTTTCACCAAGGTCAACCAGCAGGGCAGGGCCAATCCTCCTCCGAAGACGGAAGGCGGATGGGCGGTGGAGATCTCGCTCGACATCGAGACCGCGCACGCGGTGTGTGAAAGCTGCCACATCCTGCTCGTGGAGGCCAGCAGTGAAAGCTTTGAATCGCTCGACGCCGCGGAGGCAACCGCGTCGCGGCTGGGAGCCACGGAGATCTCCAATTCGTGGTCGGGCGAAGAGCCCACGACCGACAGCTCCGTGTTCAACCGTCCCGGCACGGTGATCACCGCCGCCACCGGCGATGAAGGGTATCTCAACTGGCAATCGGAATTCCCCGAAGAACGTGGCCTCGTGGGCTATCCCGCCTCCTCACCCCACGTCGTTGCGGTGGGCGGCACTCGCCTGAGCCTGACCGCCGAAGGCGCGTGGGCGGGTGAGACCGTGTGGAACGGCGACGGCGCCACCGGAGGCGGTTGCAGCGCCAAGTTCGAAGCGCCGCTGTGGCAGCGCCAACTCCCCAACTGGACCGCAGTGGGGTGTGGATCCAGACGAGCGCTCGCCGACGTGTCGGCCGACGCGGATCCCTTCACCGGAGTGGCGATATACGACTCCACGCCCGCCCCGCCGGAAGAACCGGGTGCCAAGGAAGAAGTGCTCGGATGGGTGCCGATCGGAGGCACAAGCCTCTCCTCACCGCTGATCGCGGCCGCGTTCGCGCTCGCCGGGGGCGCGCACGGAGCGGAATACCCCGCCAAGACGCTCTATGAAGCGCAGGCCAAGCTGCCGGGGTCTCTGCACGACATCCAATCCGGGTCCAACGGCGAATGCCTGCAGCCGTTCAATCCCGAAGGACTGTCGGGATGCACCGCGGCGGAAGAGGCGAGGAGCAGCTGCTCGAGCAGGGCGATCTGCCTCGCCGGCCCCGGTTACGACGGGCCGTCCGGCGTGGGCGCCCCCGACGGTCTGGGCGCCTTCCAGCCGCAGGGCGGATCGAGCGGATCCGGCAAGCAGGCACAGACGATCGAATTCAGCTCGAGCGCTCCCGGCTCGGCCGACGTCGGCGGCCCCACATACGACGTGTCGGCCACCGCCTCCTCGGGTCTTGCAGTGACCTTCTCCTCGGGCACCCCCCCGGTGTGCTCGGTGGCGGGATCGACCGTGAGCTTCAACGCGGCCGGCACGTGCACGATCGAAGCCAACCAAGCGGGCAATGCCGAATGGGAACCGGCGGCGCCGGCACAGCAGTCGTTTACGGTGAGCAAGCGCGCGCAAACGCTGACGTTCAACTCCGCCGCTCCCACATCTGCCGCGGTCGGCGGTCAGCCGTACAGCGTTGCGGTGACGGCCTCCTCCGGGTTGCCGGTGTCGCTCTCGTCGGCCACTCCCGCGGTGTGCTCGCTGCACGGATCGAACGTCACTTTTGTGGGCGCGGGCACTTGCACGATCGACGCCAACCAGGCGGGCAACTCCGAATACGCCGCGGCGAGTCAGGCCCAGCAATCGTTTGCGGTGGCCAAGGGCTCGCAGCGCGTCGAATTCACCTCGAGCGCGCCCGGCTCGGCGGTTGTCGGAGGCCCCACCTACCCAGTGGCGGGCAACGCGTCCTCGGGCCTGCCGGTGTCGTTCTCCTCGCCCACACCCTCGGTGTGCTCGGTGCAGGGCACAACGGTGAGCTTCATCGGGGCGGGCACGTGCACGATCGAAGCCGACCAGGCGGGCAATGCCGACTATGGAGCCGCCGCGCCGGCACAGCAGTCGTTCTCGGTCGGCAGGCGCGCCCAGCAGCTCGCGTTCAATTCCACCGCACCCACGTCTGCCGCGGTCGGCGGCCCGACCTACACCGTGACCGCGGCGGCCTCGTCGGGGTTGCCGGTGTCGCTGTCGTCGGCCACTCCCTCGGTGTGCTCACTGGAAGGAGCGACCGTGGGCTTCGTGGCCGCGGGCACCTGCACGATCGACGCCGATCAGGGGGGTGACGCCGAATACAGCGCGGCGGCTCGCATGCAGCAGTCGTTCGCGGTCGCGCCCGCGCCCACCCAGACGCCGGTTCCCACCACCACCACGCCGCTGCCCACGCCCGCGACCCCGGCGCTCACGCTGGCGTCGGAGCCCCCGCTCTCCCCCTTGGCCGGGCGCTCACCCAACAGCAACTTCAAGCTGCTCGGCAATCCCAGCATCGACCCGAAGACGGGGGTGGTGACATTCACAGCGAAGGTGACCGATCCCGGCAGGTTCAGCTGGCTGCTGACCTTCCAGAACGGCACCTACGGCGTGTTTGCGGCGCGCAAGCGCACCTGCCCCGCGGGCGGAACGTTGCTCGGAGGACGCTGCCGTCCGGCGAGGGTGGTCTTTGGCAAGGCCGCCAGCACCGTGGCGGCCGGCACGGTGAGCCTCGAGGTGTTGCCCGGCCCCTCTGCGATCGCCGCGCTCAGGCATGCGCTGGCCAAGCGCCAGGGATTGCGAGTGAGCGCGGTGCTCACGTTCCAGTCGTCAATGGGCGGCGCGCCGGTCTCGCAGACCCACACCATCACAGTCGCGCTCGCGGGGCGTGCGAGCAGAGGGAAAAGGTCGGTGTCGGCGTCGAGGGGATCGCGCTAGCTTCGAGTGCGGGAAAACAGCGCCAGATTCCCGCAAAGTGCGCATTTTCAGGGCGCCCCGCGCGGGCTCAAACGCGCCTCGAGCGGGCACGGGGATTTGACCAAGTTGATCACCATGACCATGCCGATCAAAGCGGCAAAGGAAATGGACACCCCGAACCGCTCCTCGGCGGAGACGACCCCACGCCGGCCTCGACCGCCAGCCGAGCCGGAAGACTACGGTTGGGCGGGGATGGGGTAATACTGCCGCCATGGCTGAGCGCGAGCGAGAGCACCCAGGGCAGGAGAAGCAGGAGCCCCCACAGCCGTCGGCGCGGGGCGATCAGCTCGGCGGCCCCTCCGGCCCCGTGTCGAGCGACGAGCGTGACGTCACGTTCCACACCGCTGTGCGCGGCTATGAGCGTCGCGAGGTCGACCGCTATGTGCAGCGCGTCAACCGGATGATCGCGGAGCTCGAGATCAATCGCTCCCCCGAGTCCGCGGTGAGGCATGCGCTGGATCGCGTGGGCGAGCAGACCAGCGGCATCCTTCAGCGCGCGCGGGAGACCGCCGATGAGATCATCCACAGCGCGCGCGCGGAGGCCGAGGAGGTGGTCGAGCGTGGCGGCGCGGAGGCGCGCGAGATCATTGCCAACGCGCGCGCCGAGGCCGAGCGCGTCGTGGCCGACGCCGAGCAGGCCGGGCGCGAGCGGGTGGCCGAGGGCGAGCGCGAGCTGGCCACCGCCCGCCAACAGGCCGAGCAGGCGCGGGCGGGCGCCGACGCCGCGGTCGCCGAGGCCCGCTCCCAGGCGCAGAAGATCCTCGCCGACGCCACGAGCCAGGGCGAGGAGATCGTGACCCGCGCCGACCAGCAGGCGGTCGAGGGCCGCGCGCGCGAGGAGCAGAAGCTCGAGGCGTTCCGCTCCCGGGTCGAGCAGGAAATGCAGGCCATGCGCGCCTCCACCGATGCGATCTCACACGAGCGAGGCCGCCTGGTGGAGGGGGTGCACGAGCTCGCCGCACAGCTCGAGGCAGTGGCCGACTCGGCGGCTGGAGCGCCAAGTGAGGCGGCCACCGGCGGTGAAGATCGCGCTGGTGGCGAGAAGGTCGCTCATGGCGAGGAGCGCAGCCCGGGCGTGGAGGGTGACCATGGCGTGGAGGGAGGGCCCGGCACGGGGATCGTCGGCCACGGCACAGGGAGCGCGCTTGGCGGCGAGCGGGCGAGCGGGGAGGCCGTGGGTCGGGACTGACAAGGAAATAGGCGCCAGATTCCCGCCAAATGCGCCGGCGTCCGCTCCCTCGGGTGCCGGTCGAGCAGCGGCCGTTGCGTGTTTTGTTTTTGGGATTCGTTCCGCGCGGAACCAATCCTCAAAACAAAGAACGCAACGGTGGTGGCAGGCGAATCGGAAAACCCCCCACACCCCCCTCGGCCGGGCGCCGCTGCCCGGAGAGGAGCGCGGCTCGCGGCGCCCGCCGATTGGGGGGGAAACGTCCGCGGCCTCTACCTCATCAACACCGCCACCTGCGCCTCCAGGCGCCTGCCGCGCGTGGGCCGGAAGGAGAGTTTGATGGGCGCCATCAGCCGCCGG
>WQXW01000010.1 GCA_009781575.1 Solirubrobacterales bacterium | reverse complement strand
TACCGATTCGGGATCCGCTGGGCGGGCACCCGCTGAAGCGGCGGTGCCGGTCGTCGAGCAGCGTCCGTTGCGTGTTTTGTTTTGAAGATTGGTTCCGCGCGGAACGAATCCTCTTTTTGAATCCCCCAACGGCGCCTGCGACAGGTGTGTTCGAGACGGCGCGCCGGCGGCACCCGCGTGCGGTGACCCCGCGGCTCAGGCCGCGCGCCCGGTCTGGGTGAACGCGTCCAGCGGCTCGATCTGCCACGGTTCGCTCACACCCGGCGGCGCCTCGAGCCATGCGCGGGCGTCGTGTTCGCCCATCTCGATCAGCCCGCCGATGAACTCCTGGTCGAACAGCAGGTAGCTGAGCAGCTCACCGTGGGCGTGGTCGTGGCCGCCCAGCAGTCGCGCCAGCACCGCCAGATCGAGGGAGCGCACCGCCTTCAAGCCGCCGTAGCGGGTGCGGAACACGTCGTTGGCGAGCTTCGCGATCGCGCCCGGGGTGCGCGGGGCGATGAAGATGTAGGGAATGCGCCGGTACGGTGGCTTGCCGCGCACGCGCCGCGAGGAGGCGGCGCCTGGCGAGCCCGCGGGGTCGGCGTAGAAGGCGTTGATCTCGCCGAGCCTCCGCAGGTCCTCGACGAGCGGATCGGCGAGCGCGCCCTGCAGGAGGTGCACCGCGCTGGCACCGAGATCGGGGGGCGGCGCGTCGTGACGCCCCGGGTCCCTGGACTCCGCGACGATCGAGCCGGTGCCGATCACCACCAGCCGCTCGGCGCCGAGATCGAGCGCGGGCTTGATCGGCGTGTTCAGCCGCGTGGCGCCGTCGATGTACCAGCCGCGCGCCTCGGCGGGCTGCTCCACGCGCACCGCGGGAAACAGCATCGGGATCGCGGCCGACGCGCGGATGTGCTCCTGTCCGAGCGTGGCGTGCACGTAGTCGATCACGTGCGAGTGCGGCATCGGCGTGCGGTCCTGCCCCTCCACGAACGCGACCGCCAGCCCCGTGTGGGTGGCGGTGGCGATCACCGCCAGGTGCTCGACCGGGCCGCCTCTGGCGAGATTCTCATGCAGCCGATCCCACTCGATCCAGCGGGCCAGGTTGCGCTCGAGCGGAGAGGGATCGAGCAGCCCCGAAAGGCGCATGCCGGGCACCGAGAGGGCCTCCCCGGCGTAGCTCAGCAGCTTGACTGGCAACCCGGGAAGCACCGGGCGGATCACCGCTGCGCGGTCGACTTCGCGCCAGCGAGCGGCCTCGCGGGGGATCGCCTCGGCGATCGGGAGGTGGCTGGTCGCGGCGATGCCGGTCGCGTTGATCGCGCCGACGCTCGTGCCGACGAGGATGGTGGGCCGCTCGCCGCGCGCCTCGAGCACGGGCAGCAGCACCGACAGCGCACCGAGCTCGTAGGCGCCGCGCGCGCCGCCGCCCGCCAGCACCAGCCCGACGCGCGAGCCGCTGGAAGAGTGGCCGCTCGGTCGTCGTCGTCGTGGTCGTCGTCGAGGAGTGCCGGCCACGGCGACATGGTATCCACGCACGCCGCTTTGATCGATTTGATCGAGTCGCAATGGAAATGCGCATTTTGCGGGAATCCGGGGCGGCCGCGAACACACATGTCCGAGGCGCCGTTGGGGGATTCAAAAAGAGGATTCGTTCCGCGCGGAACCAATCCTCAAAACAAAACACGACACGGCTGGAGCTCGACCGACCGGCACCGCCGGAGACCGCGGTGGCGCGGGTTTCGCCCCCTGCTCCGCTGTGGTCGGGTCCGCGGGCCGTGACAGCATTGCGCCGGTATGGCGGTGATCGAGACCGAGCGGCTGACCAAGTCCTACGGGCAGGCGCGCGGCATCGAGGATGTGACCTTCGCGGTCGGCGCCGGCGAGGTGTTCGGATTCCTGGGGCCCAACGGCGCGGGCAAGACGACCACGATTCGCACCCTGCTCGACCTGCTGCATCCCACCCGGGGCAGCGCGCGCCTCTTCGGCCTCGACAGCCATCGCGACAGCGTCGCGATTCGCGCGCGCCTCGGCAACCTGCCGGGCGATTTCGGCTATGGCAAGGACACGACGGGGCGGGAGGCGATCGCGCTGCTGGCCCGGCTGCGGGGCGTGAGCGGCCGCGGGCGCACCGAATCGCTGGCCGAGCGCTTTCGCGCCGATCTCGACCGGCCGTTGGGGCAGCTGTCGCGTGGCAACCGCCAGAAGGTGGGGCTGATCCTGGCGGTGTTCCACGAGCCCGAGCTGCTGATCCTCGACGAGCCGACCGGCGGCCTGGACCCGCTGATGCAGGAGGAGTTTCTCGCGCTGGTGCTCGAGGAACGCCAACGCGGCGCCGCGGTGTTCTTCTCCTCGCACGAGCTCGACGAGGTCGAGCGGGTGTGCGATCGCGTGGGGATCGTGCGCGACGGGCGCCTGATCGCGGTGGAGCGCATCGCGGAGCTGCGGGGCAACGCCCGGCGCAAGGTGGTGGTGGAGCTCGACGACCCCGCCGGCCTGCCGGCGCTGGGAGAGATCCCCGGCGCGGCCGACCTCGAGCTCTCCGGCGCGCGCGCCTCACTGAGCTTCGCCGGCGAGCTGCACCCGCTGCTCGCGGCGCTGGCCGGCCGGCGCGTGCTGGATCTGGAAGTGACCCGGCCCACGCTCGAGGAGCTGTTCCTCACCTACTACCGGGGCGACGCGGGGGGCGACGCGGCGTGAGCCAGATCGGCGCGCTCACCGTCGCCCACCTCTCCAGCCGGCGCCGCTCGCTGCTCTCGTGGGGGCTCCCACTCGGACTGATGTCGGGCTTCGTCGTGGCGATCTACCCCTCGATCGAAGCCGCCCTCTCAAAGGCGGTGCAGAGTTACCCCTCCGGCCTCAAGGAAGCGTTTGGCATCGGCCAGCTCAGCAGTGTGGAGCAGTACCTGCAGGCCGAGATGCTGAGCCTGATCGTGCCGCTCTCCGTCGGCTACCTGGCGGTGCGGGCCGTGGCCAGCGGGCTGTCGGGGGCCGCCGAAGAGGGGCGCCTGGACGTGCTCCTCTCCGCGCCGCTGGCGCGCTGGCGGCTGGTCGCCGCCGGCTTTGCCGCCACCGCCGTGGAGCTCGCCGCGGTGCTGGCGCTCGCGGCGGTGCTGACCATGCTGGGCAGCGTGATCGGCGGCGCCGGGCTCTCCGCGGGGCGCGCCGCCGCGGGCTTCGCCGAGGTGTGGCCGCTGGCGCTCCTCTTCGCCGGCCTCGGGGTGATCGCCAGCGGCTTTTCACTGCGCACCGCGGTGGTCACCGGCTCGGTCGCCGGCGTGCTGGTGGCGATGTACGTGATCGACCTGATCGGCAAGCTCGACCCGAGCGTGTCCGGTGTGCGTTACGCCTCGGTGTTCAAGTATTACGGCAAAGCGATCGACAACGGGATCGACCCGCTCGCCTTCGTCGGCATCACCGCGGTCGCAACCGCGCTGGCCGCCCTCGGCGCGCTGCTCTTCGAACGCCGCGATCTGCCGGCCTGACCCACATCTCGTGGATTCAGGTCGAGCATCCGCTGCAGCAGCGTCGTGCCGGATCGCGGCACACCCACCGCGAACAGGTATGGATTGGCCGACTCCCGCTCGGTCGTCATCGTTGGAGCACCGTGCGCTGACCGGCGAGCACGCGGTCGAATGTGTCGATCGTCTCGTTGATGCCGTCCAGCGAAACGGGGGCGGTGCGCGGAGCGTCTCCCTGCAGCGTCGCCTCGAGCGCTTCCTCGAGCGTGTTGTGGGCATAGCTCGCCTGCACGACGCGCGCGGCGCCCCATTCGGCAAAGCGCCGCGCGCGGATGCGCTGCTCGAGGTTTGGGCCTTCGCGCGGCACGAGCACGGCGGGGCGCCGGAAGGTGAGCAGATCGCAGCAGGTGTTGTAACCGGCCATCGAGATCACACAATCGGCGAGCGCGACGTGCGCGCGCAGTTCGGGCACGATGCGGCGCACGTCCAGCCCGGCGGCGGCGCCGGCGCGTGTGACCCGCTCGTGCGTGTCGGGGTCGAGCAGCGGTCCGGTCACCATCAGCCACGTGCCGCCGTGCCGGGAACGCAGGCGCTGGGAGGCGGAGATGAACTCCTGCAACAGCGTCAGCCCGTCCGCGCCGCCGCCGCCGTTGGCGAGCACCAGCGGCCGCTGGTAGACCGGCGTGTCGGTGGCCGCCGGGGTCTGGCGTCCCAGGTATCCGCAGTAATGGGTGCGCGCCGCCAGCTCGTCGTCGAGGCCGTAGGCGGGCACGAAGTCGACCATCGCCGGATCGCCATACACGCAGATCGCGCGGTAGTGGGCGCGCAGCACCTCATACACGCCGGTCTGCTCCCACAGCTCGCGCACGTAAGCCGGCTCGTCGATCACGTCCCGGAAGCCCGCCACCGCCAGGCCGCCGCGCGTGTCGAGCGCCTCCAGCGCGCCCAACAGCTCGCCGTAGGGACCGGCCGGCATGAAGTCCGCCACCAGCAGGTCCGGCGCGAAACCGCGCACGGTGCGCTCCAGGAGCTCGGCGCGCAGCGCCACCACGTCGTTGCGCGGCACGCACAGATCGCGCGGATCCCAGTTCTGCATGCGGTCGACCATGCTGAGTGTGGGCAGCTTCAGGTGGTCCACACCCGGCGGGATCGGGAAGAGTCCTGCGGCGTGCGAGCCGGTGGCCACCAGCACCGCCGCGTCGGGATGGCGCGCCTTGAACGCCGCCGCCAGATCGAGCTGCCGCTGCAGGTGTCCGAGGCCCACGCCGTTGTGGGCGTAGAACAGCACACGCGGCCCGTTCTCGCGCCGACCTTCGCGCCCGCTCTCGCGCCCGCTCTCGCGCCCACTCTCGCGCCCGCTCTCGCGCGCACCGTGCACCGGCGCCGCGCCCGGCGGATCCTCCGGAGTGGCTCTCACCAGGCGCCGAAACGCGGGTGAGCGCGCCAGCAGCTGCTCGTACTGGCCGCGCGCGACCACCTGCCCGTGATCCATCACCAGGATCTCGTCGGCCTCGCGCACGAGCGCCATGTTGTGGGTGACCAGCAGCGTGGTGGTGCCGCCCATCAGCTCGCGCAACGCGTGCAGGATGCCGCGCTCGGTCGCGGCGTCCAGCGCGCTGGTCGGCTCGTCCAGCACGAGGATCGGGCTGCGGCGCACCAGCGCGCGCGCGATTGTCACACGCTGGCGCTGACCACCGGAGAGCGATCCTCCGCCTTCGGTCAGCACTGTGTCATACCCCTCCGGCAGCTGCGCCACGAACTCGTCGAGGCCCGCCGCGGCGGCGGCCACCGCGAGCTCCTCATCGCTGGCCTCCGGACAGCCGTAGCGGATGTTCTCGGCGATCGACAGCCCGAACAGGATCGGCTCCTGCTGGACTGTGGAGATCTGTGCGCGCAGTGACTGCAGCGTGTATTCGCGTACGTCGCGGCCGTCGACCCGCACGCGCCCGGCCACCGGGTCGAACAGGCGCGGCACCAACCTCAACAGCGTCGACTTGCCGCTGCCGGTGGCCCCCACGATCGCCACACGCCGTCCGGGGGCGACGGTGAAGGAGATATCGCGCAGCACCTCCTGCGTGGGCTGATATCCGAAATCCACGCTCTGGAAGGAGATCTCGCCCCGCAGCGGGGGAGCCGGCTGCGCGCCGGGCGCGTCCACCAGCTGCGGCTCGGTCTCCAGGATCTCGACGATCCGCTCGGCCGCCGCGAGCGCCTTGGCGGAGCGTTGCACGCTCTTGGAGAAGCGCCTCAGGGGCCGGTAGGCCGCGCGCAGGTAGGACACGAACACGATCAGCTCACCGGGGGTGAGCGCCCCGTGCAGCACGCGCAGCGTGCCGACCCACAGGATCACGACGGTGCCGCCCGCCAGGGCCAGCTCGACGCTGCGGTTCATCTTCGCCTCCAGCCGCGCACCCTGGACGCCCTGCTTGAGGGAGCGGCGGTTGATTTCGTGGAAGCGCTGCTGCTCGCGCTCCTCCGCGCCGTGCAGCTGTACCACCGACATCGACGCCAGCGCCTCGTGCATGATCGCCGCCACCTGGCCCTCCTTTTTGCGCTGGCGGGTCGCGTTGCGTCGGATGCGCCGCCCGTAGATCCACGACAGCCCGACGATCACGGGCATGACCGCCAGCGATACGAGCGTCAGCACCGGTTCCACGACCAGCATCACCGCGAGCATCAACCCCACCAGCACCACGCCGCTGAAGAAGTTGGCGATGAAGTCGATCAGCACGTCGCGCAGCACGATGATGTCCGCCGAGAGCCGCACCAGCAGATCGCCGGTGCGGCGACTCTGGTGAAAGGAGAGAGACAGCAGGTGCAGATGGCGGTACAGCCGCGCGCGGATGGCGTACACGATCTGCTGCGCCGCGCTCGAGAGCATGTAGTCCTCATAGAAATAGGAGAGCCCGCGCACCACGCCGCTCAGCGCCAACACCAGCGCGGCGGCGAGCAGGATCTCTTCCGGCGATGTGCCGAACACCAGGAACGGTTCGGTGAGCGCCCCCTTGGCGGGCTTGTGGAACAGGACCTGGTCGAACACCACCTTCAGCGGCCACGGTTCGATCACGCGCGTCAGCGCGTAGATCACCGAGAAGAAGATCCCGCCGCCGAGCTTCGAGCGGCGCTTGCGCACATCCGGCGCGAACGCGCGCGCCACGCGCCGGGTGCGCCCGAACTGGCTGCGGGCCAACCAGCCGGCGTCCGCCCCGCCCAGGCCGTCGTCGTCGTCGGATTCCACGCCAATCTCGTGCGCGCCGCTCATGCTGCGCTCCTGCGCCTGCGCGGCTCGAGCGCCGCGAGCGCGCGCTGTGCGTTCACCGACCACGACCGGTGCAGCGCCGCCCACGCACGCGCTCGCTGGCCCAGCCGCCGCGCGCGCTCGCGGTCGCGCGCCAACGCGGCGATTGCCTGCGCGAGCGCGCCGGGGTCGCCCGCGCGCACGAGCACGCCGCGCTCGTCGCGACCGCCACCGCCCAGCAGCTCACGCGCCTCGCCCAGGTCGGAGCACACGGGGCAGGCGCCGGCGGCCATGTACTCCAACACCTTCAACGGCGAGAACCAGAAGCCGTCGATCGGCATGTAGGGCGCCACGCCCACATCCCATCCGGCCATGAGCTCGATCGTCTCGGCGTGGGGACGCGCGCCCAGACGGGTCACGCGCTCCGCGGGCAGGCGCTCCAGCAGGTGCTCCAGCGGCCCGTGACCCACCACCTGCAGATGCGCCTGGGGCACGCGCGTGAGCGCGTCCACCAGCACCTCCACGCCGTGCCACGGCTTGAGGCTGCCGGCGAAGCCGACGAGGAAGCGCGCGGGATCGCGCCGCGGGGAGCCGAAGCGCGCGGCGCAGACGCCGTTGGGCACCACCTCGATCTTCGCCGCCTCCACGCCCTGGTGCGCGAGTGTCGCGGCCAGCGGCTCGGACACCGCCAGCACGCGATCGGTGGCGGCCATCACCTCCGACTCCAGCCTGGCGGCGAGCTCGGGGTGCAACAGCGTGCGGTAGCGCGCCGCCTCCTCGCGCAGCGGCGCGTTCACCTCCAACGCGTGGGGCAACCCCAGCGCTGCCGCCGTGCGCACGCCGGCGGCGCTGTACAGCGAAAAGCGCTCGTACACCGCCTGCGCGCCCAGCCGCCGCGCGAGCGTGGTGACGGCGTCGGCCTGCGCCTGTGTCAATCCCGTCACCGCGACGGGATCGGGCGTCTTGGCCGGCACCGCGGGGATGGGGTGCACCTCCGCCGGCGCCAGCAGCTCATCGCCCTCGGGCTCGATCCGCGGCGAGGCGATGTGGAGCTCCGCGCCTGCCTGCACGAGTGCGGCGCACAGCTCGCGCAGGTGAACCGAGGCGCCCTTGTGACCGAGCACCGGCACGCCGGGGTCGGCGCTGAGGTACAGCAGGCGCATTTTCAGACGGCCCCCAACTCCGTGAGAGGCGCGCTCGGCGTGGCGGAGCGCGCGGGCAGGGGCACCAGCGGAGGAGCGCTCCTCGACAGCGCCGGCGCCGGCGCGCCCGCCGGCGAGGAGGTGGCGGGCTCGCTCGGCCGGATCAGCCCCGCGTCGGCGAGCGCGGCGGCCACGGCGGGCAGCAGGCGCCGGCAGTCAAAGCGCTCGCGCACCGATTCCTGCGCGCGCGCGCCCAGCTGCCGCGCCAGCGCCGGCTCGGCGAGCGCGCGCCGCAACGCGTCCGCCAGCGCGGGCGGATCGTCGGGCGCGACGAGCAGGCCGCTGTGGCCGTGGCGCACCGCCTCGGCGATGCCCGGCTGCATGGTGCCGATCACCGGCAGGCCCTGCACCATCGCCTCCATCACGACATTGGGCAGGCCGTCGCGATCGCCGTTCGGCAGTTGGCGGCAGGCGAGCGCGAAGACCGCGGCGGATGCCCACTCCCTGTGCAGCTCCTGCGGGCTGAGCGGACCCATGAAGGTGACCTGCCGGGCGAGGTCGAGCGTGTGCACCAGGCGTTGCAACTCCGGCCACAGCACGCCGTCGCCCACGATGCGCAGCTCGAAGGCAACGTCGCGATCCCGCAGCACAGCGGCGGCGCGGATCAAGGTGTCGTAGCCCTTCTTCTCGACCAGCCGCCCCACGCTCAGCACACGCGGCGGCCCCGACGGCTCGCGCCGCGGGACCACGGCTTCGACGTCGGTGCCGTGATGGACGAGCCGCACCGGCGTGCGGCCGGCCGCGTGGCGTTCGAGCTCGAGCTTGCCGGCGGCGGTGCAGGTGAGCGCCAACTCGGCGTCGCGCAGCTTGGGAGCCATCTCCTCGGGGGGCGTCAGCCAAATATCCTTCGCGTGGCAGGAGATCGCGTATGGGACGCCCGCCAGCTGCGCGGCGAAACGGCCCACCGTGCCGGGCTTGTGCGCAAAATGAATGTACAACGGCGGCGAGCCGCGCTCCACGATCTGGCGCGCGAGCACGGTGGCACGCTTGATCGCAGACGGCGTGGCGTCCGCCGAACGTCTCACCCGCACGAGCGCCTCGATGTAGCGCGGTCCCCGCCGGTGCGCCAGCATCGCGTGCGCACGTGCCACGCGTGGACGCGAGAGCAACACGGCTGCGGGCACGTACTGCACGCGCGCACGCAGCTGTGCAAAAGCCTCCTGCCGCACGACCTCCTCGGGCTGGGAGAGAGCGAACACCATCAGGCGCAGCCCGCGGCGCTCCAGGTCCAGCAGCTCCTGCAGCACGAAGGTCTCCGACAGGCGCGGAAAGCCGTTGACCAGCACGACCAGATCGACCTCGCGGGCGGCCACGCGCTCGTCCGCGGCGACGCGTTCGCCGGCGATCACGCGAGCGCTCCAGTCAACACAGGGTGCTGGCGCTCCACCGCCCGCAGGTGGACGGCGAGGCCCTTCACCAGCGGCGTCGTGGGACGGTAGCCGAGATCGCGCACCGCGCGCGAGACGTCCGCCTCGGTGCGCCGCGGGTCGCCGGGGTTGGCCTGCGCGTGCTCCACCTTCAACGGTCGACCGAGCAGCTCCTCCAACATCGCGATCGCGTCGAGCACGGCGACCGGTTCACCGCCGCCGACGTTGTACACCGCCCCGCGCTCGCCACGCTCGGCGGCCGCGATCGTGGCGGCCACCACGTCGTCGACATATGTGAACTCCCGCACCTGGTGCCCGTCGCCGAGCACGGGCAGCGGCCTGCTGGAGACCGCGCGCTCCAGGAAGCGCGCGAAGGCCATGTCGGGCCGCTGGCGGGGCCCGTAGATCGTGAAGTAGCGCATGCCCACCACCGGGACTTCCCGGCTGCGCCAGAACGCGCCGGCGAGCTGCTCGGTGATCACCTTGGTGGCGCCGTAGGGCGAGACCGGCCGCACGGGCGCATCCTCGCGCGCGGGGTAGACGTCCTGATCGCCGTACACAGAGGAGGAGGAGGCGTACACGAACGCCCACAAGGAGTGTCCGGCCAGCGCGCCCAGCAGCCGCTCCGTGGCGTGCACGTTGTCCCTCAGATAGGCGTCAAAGCCGCTGCCGAAGCTGGGGCGCACACCCGGCTGAGCGGCCAGGTGGAACACGGTGCGCACGCCGTCGAGCACCTCCTCGAGCGGGTCCCGCGTGAGGTCCAATTCGGCCAGCTCAAAACCGGCGGTGGAGCGCAGCTTCGCCACATTGGCCTCCTTGAGCGCCCGGGGATAGTAATCGGCGAAACAATCAACCCCGCGCACGACGTGCCCGCGCGCCAGCAGGGCCTCGCACAGATGCGACCCGAGGAACCCGGCACAGCCGGTCACGAGCACGGCTGATCGCGGTGAAGACACCGGCATCACACTCCTGTCATCGCGTTCCTGTTGAGAGCAAGACGCCGCCAGCGAAAAGACCGTCACGCGAGCTTTGAAGTTCGCCGTGCATCGGCCGCCGTAAACGGCCTGTGGCTCACGAATCACGGTGAGAAAGCGCCGCGCGCAACTTGTGAACAGCCGGTGTTCGTCGTTATGCGGGTGTCATTGCCCGACGTACAGGATGCGCCCACCCCCGCCTGTGCGATCTGCGACAAACTCACCCAGATCCACATGTGCGGTTCCGCTCACATGAGTCGTGTGCAATCGGAAGCCCCACAATATTCCCGACAACTTCCATTCACTATCAACGAAAACTTCTTCCACGAAACAATCCCCGTTGGTGTGTTTGTTTTTGGGATTGCTTCCGCGCGGAACCAATCCTCTTTTTGAATCCCCCAACAGCGCCTCAGACAGGCGTGTTCGACGCTGCGCGGATTCGCGCGCTATGTGCTCGCATGCGCCGTGTGGCCGAGCGGCGGCTCGCCACACAGCTCGCGCGCCAGCCGGCGCAGCAGGTCGAGCACCTGGGGCTCGCGCTCGGCGCCGTCGTCGGCGAGGGCGGCTGCGAGCAACTCGCACCGCGCGCTCAGCAGGCGGTCGGTGTGCTCGCGCCCCTTGACGGTGAGTCGCGGCGGGTCCTCGCCGCTCACCAGACCGCGGCTGCGCAACTCCGCCATCACCGCCGCGATGCGCTCGGCGGGAACGCCGTCCCGCGCGGCCAGCTCCCGCGCCCGGGTGGCGCCGTGCTCGTCGATGCGCACCAGCGCCCAGGTGGCGCCGGGGCTCAGCGACACGCCCGCGCGCTCGGCGAGCTGCGCTCTGAAGCGCCTGCGCTCCTCCGGCGTGGTCACCTTCGTGAGCGAGCGCTCGACCTCCGCCAGCGAGTCGGGCGAGCGGGGCGCGGCGAGAGTGTCGTCGAGCCCCGTGCTGGTGGACGGCGCCGCGCGCAGCGCGCGATCCTGCAGCGCGAGGCTCAGCGCGAAGCCCAGCGCGGCGACCCCGGCGGCCACCAGGAAGACGGGGCTCAGCGCATGGACGTAGGCGTGCTGATAGGCGCTTCTGGCCGGCTCCGGCAGGCGTGCCACCTGGGCGCCGGTGAGCCTGGCGCCGTGGCTCACCTGCGCTCCGATCGGACCGTGCAGCACGCCGCGGAGCCGGCTCTCCAGGCGGGTGGAGAAGATCGCGCCGAACACCGCGGTGCCGAGCGAGCCGCCGATGCCGCGCAGCATCGTGACACCGGAGGTGGCGGCGCCGAGCACCGAGTAGTCGACCGCGTTCTGCACGGCCAGCACGAGCACCTGCATCGTGGAGCCCAGCCCGAGGCCCAGCACGAGCAGGTACAACGCCGACTGGGCGGTGCTCGTGCCGACGTCCAACCGAGACAGCAGCACCAGGCCGACGCTCATGAGCAGCGTGCCGAGGATCGGGAAGGCGCGATAGCGCCCCGTGCGCGAGATCACCTGCCCGGAGAGGATCGACATGAACAGCACACCCGCCATCATCGGCACCAGCCGCAGGCCCGCGCCGGTGGGCGAGGCCTGATCGACGGTTTGGAAATAGAGGGGCAGGAAGGTGACCGCGCCGAACAGCGCGAAGCCGACGATCGTCGACAGCGAGCCGGCCACCGCGAACACGCGGTCGCGCAACAGCGAGAGCGGCAGCACCGGCTCGCGCGCGCGGCGCTCGGCGAACAGAAAGGCAACGAGCAGCCCCACGCCGAGCGCGCCCACCAGCACGGTCTGCGCCGATTCCCACGCCCACGTGGTGCCGCCGAGGCTCGTCACCAGCACGATCGCGGAGAGGCCGCTCGCGAGCAGCCCGGCGCCCAGGTAGTCGATCGCGGGGCGCCCGCGGCCCCCGGTCGCCGGCAGCGTGGCGCCGATCACCGCCAGCGCCAGCAGCCCGATCGGCAGGTTGACATAGAAGATCCACCGCCAGGAGATGCCCTGCACGATCACGCCTCCCAGCAGCGGTCCGCCCACGCTGGCCGCGCCGAACACCGCGCCGAACAGCCCCTGGTAGCGGCCACGTTCGCGCGGCGGCACGATGTCGCCGATCACCGACTGGGTGAGCACCATCAGCCCGCCCGCGCCGAGACCCTGCACGGCGCGAAACGCGATCAGCTCGGTCATCCCGCCGGCCTGTCCGCAGAGCGCGGAGCCGAGCAGGAACAGCAGCACCGCGCTCTGCAGGACGCGCTTGCGCCCGTACAGGTCGCCGAGCTTCCCGTAGATCGGCGTGACCGCGGTCTGGGCGAGCAGAAAGGCGCTGGTCACCCACGCCAGGCGGTTGAGCCCACCCAGATCGCCCACGATCGTGGGCAGCGCGGTGGCGACGATCGTCTGGTCGAGCGCCGCCAGCAGCATCACCAACATCAGCCCCGCGAAGATCACCCCAACCCGCGGCCGCGCCACGAGCGGGGCCGTGGGTGCGCTCGCCGCGACCGCCATCAGCGAGCGGCCTTCGAGATCGAGCGCAGGGGGCGCATGGCCCTGGGAGCATGCCACCATCGACGCCCGGGGTCCCCGCGCGGCGCCGGCTCGCCGCGGAGGGCGAGGGTCCTCCGTCGGGCCTGCCCCGCTCACAGGAAGACAGCGCCGGATTCCCGCACGATGCGCCGGCGCGCGCTCCGGCGGTGCCGGTCGAGCTCCCGAGCAGCAGCCGTTGTGTTTTTTGTTTTGAGGATTGGTTCCGCGCGGAACCAATCCTCTTTTTGAATCCCCCAACGCTGCCTCCGACAGGCATGTTCGAGGCCGTGTCAGATCCCCGCAAAATGCGCACTTTCATGGGCGCCCGGGCGTGCGGGCCCAAGCGGGCACGGGGACTTTGATCGACATGATCACGATCAATTTTCCGATATGGATGAGAATGAGATTCAGTCTAAAAATGCTGTAGGCTGCGTCAGAGATTGCCGATGCCCGTCGACAACCCCCGCGACAACCCCCGCGACAACCCCCGCGACAACCCCCGCGCGGCCCGTGGCGCCGGGCGCGTGCCCCGCGGGCTCCTGGCCGTGCTGCTGGCGCCGCTTGCGGTTGGCGTGCTCGCCGGCTGTGGCGTGTCCTCCTCCGGCGACCCCGCCGCCCCCGGGCAGATCGCGGCGGTGGGGGCGGAGAACGAGTATGCCAACGTGATCGAACAGATCGGCGGGCGCTACGTGAAGGTGAGCGCGATCGAGAGCAATCCCAACACCGATCCGCACACCTACGAGGCCAGCCCGAGCGTGGCGCAGACGGTCAGCCAGGCCGCGCTGATCGTGCAGAACGGCGTCGGCTACGACACCTATATGGAAAAGATCGAGTCGGCCTCGCCGAGCGCGGGCCGCAGGGTGATCGACGTGCAGAAGCTCCTGGACCTGCCCGAATCGACCCCCAACCCGCACCTGTGGTACAAGCCGAGCACCATGCCCGCGGTCGCCGCGGCGCTGGCGCGCGAGCTCTCGGAGCTGCAGCCCGCGCACGCCGCCTACTTCGCGGCCAACGCGCGGGCGTTCGACGCCTCCCTGCAACCGTGGTTGAAGGCCCTGCGCCGGTTCGGAGAACACCACCCCAACACGCCGGTCGCGACGACCGAGCCGGTCGCCGACTACATGTTGGAAGCCGCGGGAGTTGACAACCTCACCCCGTTCTCCATCCAGGCCGACATCATGAACGGCACCGATCCCGCGCCCCAGGACGCGAGCCTCGAGCAGTCGCTGTTCGCCGCACACAGGGTGAAGGCGTTTGTGCACAACCAGCAGGTGACCAGCTCGCTCACCGAATCGTTTGTCAACGATGCCAAGCACAGTGGCATTCCGGTGGTGGGCGTGTATGAGACGATGCCCACTCCCGGCTACGACTACCAGTCGTGGATGATGGCCGAGCTGAGGGCGATCGAAGAGGCCGTCACGCAGGGCGTCTCGACGGAAAAGCTGTGAGTGTGAGCTCGAGCGCGCGAGCGGCGACGCCGGGGCAAGTGTCACCCGCCGCGCGCGCGGGGTCGGCCGAGGAGATCCTCGCGGTCGAGCACATACACGTGCAACTCGGCGCCCACATGGTGCTGGACGACGTGTCGTTCGCGATCCGCGCGGGCGAGTTCACCGGGCTGATCGGCGCCAACGGCGCGGGCAAGACCACGCTCTTCCGGGTCGTGCTCGGGCTGACGCCGGCGAGTGGCGGAGCGGTGCGCGTGGCTGGCGGCGCGCGCTCGCGCCGCAACCCGCTGATCGGGTACGTGCCGCAGAAGTTCCTGCTCGACCCCGACATGCCGTTGCGCGCGCGCGACCTCGTGGCGCTCGGGATCGACGCGCACCGCTTCGGGATCGCGCGCCCCTCGCGCGCGCGGCGCGAGCGCGCCGAGCAGATGCTCGCCGCGGTCGACGCCCTCGAGTTCGCCGAGCGGCGCGTGGGTCTGCTGTCGGGCGGCGAGCAGCAGCGGGTGCTGATCGCGCACGCGCTGATCGGGCGACCGCGGCTGCTCCTGGCGGACGAGCCGTTGGCAAACCTCGACCTGCGCAGCGCTGAGGAAGTGGTCGCGCTGCTGGCGCGCATCGCCCGCGAGCAGCGGATCGCGGTGTTGATCTCCGCACACGAGATCAATCCGCTGCTGCCGGTGATGGACCGCGTTGTGTATCTCGCCGCCGGGCGGGCGGTGAGCGGCTCCGCGGATGAGGTCGTGCGCAGCGATGTGCTCAGCCGCCTCTACGGCCACCACGTCGATGTGCTGCACGTGCACGGCCGGGTGATCGTGGTGGCCGGCGCGGGCGAGGACCTGGCCGGCCACGAGCTGCGCTTCCCCGAGGCGGAGAGCGGCGCGTGAGCCACTTCCTCGCGCCGGTGTTCGAGGTGGGCTTCTTCGAAAGCGACGCGGTGCGCACCGCCGTGATCGTTGGCGCGGCCGTCGCGGTCGTGGCCGGCGCGCTCGGCGTGTTCACGGTGATGCGCGGGCAGTCCTTCGCGGCGGAGGCGTTCGGCGACATCGGCACCAGCGGGGGCTCCGGCGCGTTCCTGATCGGCGCCGCGCCGCTGGTGGGGTTCCTTGTGTTCGGCGTGCTCGCGGCCGGCGCGATGGAGCTGGTCGGCATCCAGCGCGCGCGCGGGCGCGACCTGGCGACCGGGATCGCGCTCGGCGCCGCGCTCGGGCTGGCCGCGCTGTTCATGTACCTCGACAGCACGATCCACAACACCACCGGTGTGGTGGTGACGATCCTGTTCGGCTCGATCTTCGAGATCGCCGGCTCCACGATCCCGCTGGTCGCGGCGCTCGCCGCGGCGGTGGTGGCGGTGCTGCTCGTGATCCACCGCCCGCTGCTGCTCAGCACCGTGAGCCCCGAGATCGCGGGCGCCCGAGGCGTGCCGGTGCGGATCGTCGGCGCCACCTACCTGCTGGCGCTGGCCGCCGCGGTCGCGCTGTGCGCGCTGACGATCGGCTCGATCCTCTCCACCGCGCTGTTGATCGGTCCCGCCGCCGCCGCTCTGCGCGCGACCCGGCGGCCGGGCCGCGCGGTACTGCTGGCTGCGGCGCTCGGCGTGGCGGCGATGTGGCTGGGAATCGTGCTGGCCTACGACAGTTACTACTGGCCGCCGCGGGGCAACGGCTGGCCGGTCAGCTTCTTCGTGGTCACGATCGTCTTTGTCGTGTACCTGCTCTCCGGCGTGCCCGCGTGGCGCGAGCGCCGTCGGGCGCACGCTGCCACCGCGCGCCGGGCGTTCGCGGACGACCGGGGCACCCCGCACCGGGCCACCGCTGGGTGAGGGGGCGCGGGTGTTCTCGGGCTTCATGGTCAACGCGTGGATCGTGGCGAGCATCGTGGCGGTCGTGGCCGGCGTGGTGGGCTTTTTCGTGGTGTTGCGCGGCGCGGCGTTCGTGGCGCACGCGATCCCCAACGGCGCGTTCGCCGGCGCGGCCGGTGCGGTGCTGGTGGGAGTGGACACGATCGTCGGGCTGGGCGTGTTCTCGCTGCTGGGCGCGCTCACGATCGGAGTGCTCGGGCGGCGTGGGCGGAGCGACGCGGTGACCGCGCTCACGCTCGTGACGATGCTCGGCCTGGGCGCGCTGTTCCTCAGTGTGAGCTCCGAGTATGAGCCGGCGGTGTACTCGCTGCTGTTCGGCGAGGTGCTGGGCATCAGCCCCAGCGAGCTCGCGCCGACCGCCGCGCTGGCCGGGGTGTGTGTGCTCGTCGTGGCGCTGCTCTACCGGCCGTTGATGCTCTCCTCCGTGCTCGCCGAGGTGGGCGAGGCGCGCGGGATCGGCCGCTGGCGCATGGAGCTGGCGTTTCTGGCGGTGGTGGCGCTGGCGACGACCATGACGGTGCCGGTGGTGGGCACGCTGTTGATCTTCAGCCTGATGATCGGCGCGCCGGCGGCGGCGCGCTCCTTCACCGATCGACCGCAGCGCGCGCTGGCCCTGTCGGTCGCGCTGGCGCTGGTCACCGTGTGGGCGGCGATCGCGCTGTCCTACACCACCAACTATCCGATCGGGTTCTTCGTGGGCGCCAGCGCCGCCGCGCTGTACGCGATCGGCCGGGGGTGGGCCGCGGTGAGGCGCGCCCGGCGCGCCCCGCCGGCGGGAGCGCGCGCGGCGCGCCACGAGGCCCATCCCCCCGAACGCCATACCATCCTCACATGAGCGCCCCCACCGAGACCTGGGTGCAGCACGCCGAAGCGACGCTGGCCGCGGCGGGCCACAAGCGCGGCGGCGCGCGCCGCGCGCTGATCGAGCTGTTGGGCGCACAGGAATGCGCGCTCGCGGCACAGGAGATCGAGGACGCGCTGCGCGGGGGCGGCGCGCGGCGCGTGAGCCGCGCCAGCGTGTACCGCGTGCTCGACGAGCTCGAGCAGCTGCGTCTGGTGCAGCGCGTGGAGATCGGCCAGGCGATGGTCCGCTACGAGCGCGCCAGCGAGCACGCCGAGCAGC
>WQXW01000009.1 GCA_009781575.1 Solirubrobacterales bacterium | reverse complement strand
TGCACGATCGGGATCGGCGTGCCCCACGATCGCTGCCGGGAGATCGAGAAGTCGTAGGCGCGGTAGCGCACCGCGGGGCGAAACGGATCGCCCTCACCGGCCGCCCCCTCCCGCGGATCGCCGCCGCCGGGCGTGCGGTGACGCGAATCGCCGTCATCCGGGGCGCGGTCCCGCGCGAGCCCCAGGCGCCGCGCGATCACCTCGTCGGTGCGATCGGCGGCGGGGATGCCGAGCACCGCGGTCACGCCGAAGCGGGAGTCGACCACGGGGGAGATGAGCACCGGCAGAGGCGCGGCGCCGAGCGGGTGGGCGAGCGTGTGGCCGGTGTCGACGATCGGCACCGTGTCGGCCTCGCGCGCGGAGCGCTCCCACCCGCCGGAGCGCACCTCCTCGAGGCGATCCTGCACCTTCGGGTCGCCGGCCCAGCGCTCGATCTCGGGATGGCGGGGGGAGATCAGCACGAAGCGCGCGTCGCGCAGGTGCTCGCGGTGAGGTGTGAAGACGGCGAGCCGCCGCCCGTCGGGGCCGGCCAACTCGGCCTCCACGCCGTCGACACGCCCGAGGATGTAGCTCTGGGAGGCGAGCGCGGTGTCGTCCCAGTGCTCGAGCTCGGCGGCGCGCCGGTCGTTCTCCTCCAGGTAGGTGCTGATGCGCAGGTACCACTGGGGGAGCTGGATCAGCCGCACCGGGCCGTGGCAGCGCCAGCAGGTCCCGTGCTCCACCTGGATCGAGGCGAGGGTGGTGGAGCAGTGATCGCACCAGTCCACGCTGCCGCCGGCGCGATAGATGAGCCCCGCGTCGAGCAGCTCCAGAAAGAGCCACTGCGACCAGCGGTACATCACCGGGTCGGAGCTCAGGAACGCGCGGGCCCAGTCGAAGGAGAAGCCCAGCCGCTGCAACTGGCCGGTCATGTGCTCGGCGCAGCCGGCCACCCACTCGCTGGGGGAGATGCCCTGCGCGATCGCGCCCAGCTCGGCGGGCAGCCCGAATGCGTCGTAGCCGAAGGCGAACAGCACCGCGTCGCCCCGCGCGCGCAGGAACCGCGCGTAGGCGTCGCCGATCGAGTAGGACCGCACGTGTCCGATGTGGATGTTGCCCGAGGTGAACGGCGCGGAGGGCTTGACGTACACGTGGCGCGCGCCGTCGTCGTCCACGGCCGGGGTGGCGAACGCGTTGCGCTCGCTCCAGGCGGCCTGGCGCCGGCGCTCGATCGCGTGCGGGTCGTACGCCTCCCGGCGCGTGGCGGGGGTGGAGTTGTCGGTGGGGGTCATGTGGTGCTCGGGGTCCCGGCCTTCACCGCCGCGGGCTGCGGGCCGGGGCCGGGCCCGGGGCCGGGGCCGGTCACCCGCGCCGGGCCGGGCCGGCGCGGGCCGGGGGGCGCGGCCTCGAACACACCTGTCCGAGGCGCCGTTGGGGGATTCAAAAAGAGGATTCGTTCCGCGCGGAACCAATCCAAAAAACAAAAAACGAAACGGCCGCGGCTCGACCGACAGCCGCCGAGCGCGGCGGCGCGAACGCCTTCCCTCAGTATAGGCGCGCGGAGTAGGCCGAGCTGGGCCTCGGGGCGGCCCGTTGCTATGCTCAGATCCGCTTGGCAGCCGCTCACCACAGGCTTCGATCGGCCCCTCGCCGGACCTCCTCGGACCCCGCCACGCGCGGGGTCTTCTCGTCCGCGGGGATTGCGAGGATCAGCGTATGGAGATAGAGATCGGGCGGGGCAAGAAGGCGCGCACCGCGTATGGGTTCGACGACATCGCGATCGTGCCGTCGCGGCGCACGCGCGACCCCGACGACATCGACATCTCGTGGAAGCTGGGGCCCTACCAGTTCGAGCTGCCGCTGATGGCGTCGGCGATGGACGGGGTGGTCTCGCCGCGCACCGCCGGCATCATCGGCAAGCTGGGCGGCCTGGCGGTGCTCAACCTGGAGGGCATATTCACCCGCTACGAGGACGCCGACGCGCAGTTGCAGCGGATCGCGGGGCTGCCGAAGGAGATCGCCACGCGCGAGATGCAGGAGATCTACCGCGAGCCGGTCAAGCCGGAGCTGATCGCGCAGCGGATCGAGGAGATCAAGGCGCAGAAGGTCGTGGTGGCCGCCTCGCTCACGCCCCAGCGCGTGCGCGACCATTACGAGACCGCGCTGGAGGCCGGCCTCGACGTGCTGGTGATCCAGGGCACGGTGGTGTCGGGTGAACACGTGTCGACCGTGTCGGAGCCGCTGAACCTGAAGGAGTTCATCCCGGCGCTGGAAGTGCCGGTGGTGGTGGGCGGGTGCGCGTCCTACCACACCGGGCTGCACCTGATGCGCACCGGCGCGGCCGGCGTGCTGGTGGGCGTGGGGCCCGGCGCGGCGTGCACCACGCGCGGCGTGCTGGGCATCGGCGTGCCCCAGGCCACCGCGATCGCGGACGTGGCCCACGCGCGCTCCACGCACATGCTGGAGACCGGCGACTATTGCCAGGTGATCGCCGATGGGGGCATGCGCAACGGCGGCGACGTGGCCAAGGCGATCGCGCTGGGCGCGGACGCGGTGATGATCGGCTCGCCGCTGGCCCGCGCGCACGAAGCGCCCGGCAGGGGCTTTCACTGGGGGATGGCCACCTTCCACCCCACGCTGCCGCGGGGCGCGCGCGTGGCGACCGCCCAGAACGGCACGCTGGAGGAGATCCTGGTGGGGCCGGCGCACGAGAACGACGGCACCTTCAACCTGTTCGGCGGGCTGCGCACCTCGATGGCGACCTGCGGCCACAAGGACCTCGCCGAGTTCAACCGCGCGGAGGTGGTGATCGCGCCGGCGTTGCAAACGGAGGGCAAGCAGCTCCAGCGCGACCAGGCGGTGGGCATGGGCTCCAACGGAAAGGCCGCCGCGCTCGTCAATGATTGACGAGGTCGTGGTACTGGACTACGGCGGGCAGTACTCGCAGCTGATCGCCCGGCGCATCCGCGACTGTGGCGTGTTCTCGGAGCTGCTGCCCCACGATGTGGGGCTCGAGGAGGTGAGACGGCGCAACCCGCGGGGCATCGTGCTGTCGGGGGGGCCGGCGTCGGTGTACGCGCCCGGCGCGCCCCGGCTCGATCGCGGGCTGCTGGAGCTCGGTGTGCCGGTGCTGGGGATCTGTTACGGCATGCAACTGCTGGTGCACGAGCTGGGCGGCCGCGTGGAGCAGGCCGAGGTCGGCGAGTTCGGGCGCTCCGATCTGGAGGTCTCCACGCCGGGTGTGCTGCTGGCGGGGATGCCACGCGAGCAGACCTGCTGGATGTCCCACCGCGACACCGTGTTCGAGCCGCCGCCCGGCTTCCGCGCGCTGGCCTCTTCGAGCGCCTCGCCGGTGGCGGCGGTGGAGAGCGCCGAGCGCGGTATCTACGGGATCCAGTTCCACCCGGAGGTGGTGCACACCCCCTACGGCCAGGAGATCCTCACGCGCTTTCTCACCGAGGTGTGCCACTGTGAGCTCACCTGGTCGCCGGCGTCGATCGCCGAGGAACAGGTGGCCAGGGTGGCCGAGCAGGTCGGGGACGCCAGGGTCATCTGCGGGCTCTCCGGCGGGGTCGATTCGTCGGTGGCCGCGCTGCTCGTGCACAGGGCGGTGGGCGACCGGCTCACCTGCGTGTTCGTGGACCACGGGCTCATGCGCAAGGACGAGGGCGAGCAGGTGATCCGCGCCTTCCGCGACACCTTCAAAGTGCCGCTGGTGGCGGTCGACGCGGAGGAGCGCTTCCTCGCGCGGCTCCGGGGCGTGACCGAGCCGGAGGCGAAGCGCAAGGCGATCGGCGAGGAGTTCATCGGGGTCTTCGAGGAGCAGGCGCGCGCGCTGGCCAGGGACGGCGAGGGCGCGCGCTTCCTCGTGCAGGGCACGCTCTACTCCGACGTGATCGAGTCCGGCGGCCGCCCCGGCGCGGCCACGATCAAGAGCCACCACAACGTGGGGGGCCTGCCGGAGCAGCTCCCCTTCGAGCTGGTGGAGCCGCTGCGCGCGCTCTTCAAGGACGAGGTGCGCGCGGTGGGCACCGAGCTCGGCCTGCCGGAGCGCCTGGTGTGGCGCCAGCCGTTCCCCGGCCCGGGGCTGGCGATCCGGATCGTCGGCGGCGAAGCCACCCGCGAGCGCCTCGACGTGCTGCGCGAGGCCGACCACATTCTCCAAGAGGAGATCCGCCGGGCTGGGCTCTACCGCGAGCTGTGGCAGTCGTTCTGCGTGCTCCCCGACGTGCGCACGGTGGGCGTGCAGGGCGATGAGCGCACATACGGCCACGTGGTGGTGATCCGCGCGGTGACCAGCGACGACGCGATGACCGCCGACTGGGCGCGCCTCCCGTATGAGCTGCTGGAGACGATCGCCTCGCGCATGATGGGCGAGCTGCGCGAGGTCAACCGCGTGGCGCTCGACATCACCTCCAAGCCGCCCGGCACCATCGAGTGGGAGTAGCTCTGGCGAGCGGCTGGACGCGCGTGGCGGCGTCCTCGGCCGCTCGTGTGCGGAGCACACTTCGCTCCCTGCGTCCTTGCCAGGCACGCCCAGCCGCTCGCCAGAGGCGGGATGCGGTTCGCAGGGGAGGGGGACGATTCCGCTTGCTGAAGGTGTTTTCGCGCAGATTCCGCAAAATGCGTGGGCGCCCGCTCAGGCGGTGCCGGCGGTGCCGGCGGTGCCGGGCGAGCAGCGGCCGTTGCGTGTTTTGTTTTTTGGATTGGTTCCGCGCGGAACGAATCCTCAAAACAAATCCCCCAACGGCGCCTCCGACAGGTGTGTTCGAGGCTGCGCGCTGGATTCCCGCAAAATGCGCATTTCATTGCGAGAGAGGTGGAGCGCCGGGCGGCTTCCTCGCCAAAGTTGATGGCGCCGCGGATCGGCTGACTTCGCCTATCATGCGTGGCCTCGCCGCGCGCTGCCCTTTGCGCGTGGCCTTTTTCACTTGACGATGAAGACCTACGTCGCAACACCGTCCGACCGCGAGCGCAACTGGTTTGTGCTCGACGCCAACGGCAAGACGCTCGGCCGGCTGGCCACCCAGATCGCCGAGCTGCTCCGCGGCAAGCGCAAGCCTGCCTACACACCCCACATCGACACCGGCGATTTTGTCGTTGTGATCAACGCGGAGAAGGTCGCGGTGACCGGCAACAAGCGCGCCGAGAAGCGCTACTACCGCCACTCCGGCTATCCCGGCGGTCTGCGCTCGCGCACCTTCGAGCAGATGATCGAACGCCGCCCCGAGGAGGTCATCCGGCTGGCGGTGAAGGGCATGATGCCCCGCAACCGCCTGTCCCGCAAGCAGCTGACCAAGCTCAAGGTGTACGCCGGGCCCGCGCACCCCCACGCCGCCCAACAGCCCAAGCCCATGGAGATAGACGCGTGACGATGTCCGACGACGGCCCCGGCGTGCAGCCTCCCGAGGAGCAGCTCCCCACGGAGGAGCCCTCCGCTGGGGAGCGGCCGCCCGCCACGGAGGAGCCTTCCGCCGAGGAGCGGCCGTCCGCCGCGGAGGAGCCTTCTGCCGAGGAGCGGCCGCCCGCCGCGGAGGAGTCTTCCGCCGGGGAGCGGCCGTCCGCCGCGGAGGAGTCTTCCGCCGAGGGTGGGCCCTCCCCTGGGGAGCAACCCGCCGAGGGTCCGCCCTCCCGGGAGGAGGAGCCGGCCGCGGCCCAGGAGCCTGCCGATGAGGACGAGGAGGATGAGGAGGAGGAGCCCAAGCCGCGTGTCAAGCCGGCGGTGCCGGGGGAGCATCTCGAGGTGGACATCGTGCCGGAGGGCGCCGATCCCCTCGGTCGAGAGGAGACCGCGGATCCCTACGCGGTCGAGTACGGGGAGGAGCCGATAGAGGAGGAGTCGACCGCGGAGGCGGTGGAGGAGCCGGGCGAGCTGGCGGAGCCGATCGCCAGCGCGACCATCGATCTCGCCGCCCACGCGCGCTACCACGCGACCGGCAAGCGCAAGACCGCGATCGCGCGGGTCACGCTCAGGCCGGGCGGCGGCAGCTACCTGGTCAACGGGCGCGAGCTTGATGCCTACTTCCCGCGCGAGACGCTTCAGCGCAACATCCGCCAGCCGTTGGAGACCGTGGGCTACCAGGAGCGCATGGATGTGGTGGCGCTGATCCACGGCGGCGGTGTGTCGGCGCAGGCGGGCGCGCTGCGCCACGGCGTGTCGAGGGCGCTGCTCGAGGCCGATCCCCACCTGCGGGGCGAGCTCAAGCGCCGGGGGTTCCTCACGCGCGACTCGCGCGCGAAGGAGCGCAAGAAGGCGGGCCTGAAGAAGGCGCGCAAGCGCCCACAGTTCTCCAAGCGCTGAGGAGTCCGTGGCCGGGGGGCTGTTCGGTACCGATGGCGTAAGGGGAGTGGCGGGCGGTTTCCTCTCGGCGGAGCTCGCGCTGGCGCTCGGACGGGCGGCGACCTCGCAGAGCGCGGCGGCGCGCCCACAGGTGTTGATCCTGCGGGACACGCGCGAGTCGGGCGAGATGCTCCAGGCGGCGCTCGCGGCCGGCGTAAGCGCGGCGGGCGGCGACGCGCTGCTGGCCGGCGTGCTGCCCACCCCCGCCGCGCCGCTGCTCGTCGGCCGCCACAGCCTCGATCTGGGCGTGGTGATCTCCGCCTCGCACAACCCCTACGCGGACAACGGCATCAAGTTCTTCGGGCCCGACGGGTTCAAGCTGTCCGACCCCGCGCAGGACCGCATCGAGGCGCAGGTGCTCGGTGGTGGTGAGCAGCGCGGGCGCGCGCCCCTCGCGGGCCCAATCGACCAGACAGGCCCAATCGGGCGGGTGCGCGAGCTGCGCGGCGCGCGCGAGGACTACGTGCGCGAGCTGCACACGCGCTTTGGCGGGCTCGAGCTGGGCGGGCTGCGCGTGGCGCTCGACTGCGCCAACGGCGCCACCTCGCAGGTGGCCGGCGAGATCTTCAGGCGGCTCGGCGCGAGCGTGACCGTGATCGGCGACCGGCCCGACGGGCGCAACATCAACGAGCGTTGTGGCTCCACGCACATCCAGACGCTGGCGGCGCTGGTGCGCGAGGGCGGCCACGCGGTGGGATTCGCGTTCGACGGCGACGGCGATCGCGTGCTGGCGGTCGACCGGGAGGGCATGGTGGCGGACGGCGATGAGCTGATGGCGCTGATCGCGTTGCACCTGCGGCGCGAGGGGAGGTTGTCGGGCGACGGGGTGGTGGTCACGGTGATGACCAACTACGGCTTCCACACCGCGATGCGCGCGGCCGGCATCGAGGTGGTGGTGACCGACGTGGGCGATCGCTGCGTGCTCGAGCAGCTGCGCGCGCGGGGCTGGGTGCTGGGCGGCGAGCAGTCGGGCCACATCATCGACATGGGCTTCAACGTGTCCGGCGACGGTATCGCGAGCGCGCTGCTGGCACTGGAGGCGCTGGCCGGCGCCGATCTCTCAGAGCGCGCCGCGATGGAGAAGCTCCCCCAGCGCCTTGTGAACGTCTCGGTGCGCGACCGCGAGGCGCTGGCGCGGGCCGACGGCGTCGCCACGGCGGTGCGCGCGGCGCACGAGGCGCTCGCCGGGCGGGGGCGGGTGCTGGTGCGCGCCAGCGGCACCGAGCCGCTGGTGCGCGTGATGGTCGAGGCTCCGGGAGAGGCCGAGGCGGAGAGCATCTGCCACGATCTCGCCGCGCTCGTCGAGCGTCAGCTGGGGTGAACACGTTGTATCGTCGTCGCGATGTGCGGCATCGTCGGCTACGTCGGTAAGCGGCCCGCCCGCGAGCTGCTGCTCGGCGGCCTGCGCAAGCTCGAGTACCGCGGCTACGACTCCGCCGGCATCTCCCTGATCGCCGACGACCGCATCGAGGCGGTGCGCGCGGTGGGCAATCTCGACGCGCTCGAGGCCAAGCTGAGCGCCAACGGCGCCCGCGCCGCGAACGGCCCCAGCGGCGCCGGCGGCTCCTCCGTGGCGGTGGCCTCCCGCCCGGCGTGCACCGGCATCGCGCACACGCGCTGGGCCACCCACGGGCGCGTGAGCGAGGCCAACGCGCATCCTCACTTCGACACCGCCGACCGGGTGCACGTGGTGGTGAACGGCATCGTCGAGAACTACCTGCCCCTGCGGGAGGGCCTGGCGGCGCGCGGGTGTGCATTCACCTCCGAGACCGACGCCGAGGTGATCGCGCACCTGATCGCCGCGCAGTATGCGGGCGATCTCGCCGACGCGGTGCGGGGCGCGTGTGGCGAGCTGCGGGGTCACTACGCGTTCGTGGCGATGGCACTGGACGAGCCGGAGGTGCTGGTGGGCGCGCGCCGCGAGTGCCCGCTGATCGTGGGCCGGGGCGCGGGGGAGCAGTTCATCGCCTCCGCGGTGCCCGCGTTCCTGGGGGCCACACGGCGCGTGCAGTACCTGGACCACGGCGAGATCGCGGTGTTGCGCCCGGATGGCGTGGAGATCACGAGCGCCACCGGCGAGCGGATCGAGCGCGCGGTGGAAGAGGTGGACTGGGACCAGGACACCGCCGAGAAGGGCGGCTTTGAGACATTCATGCTCAAGGAGATCCACGAACAGGCCGACGCGGTGGCGGAGACCCTGACCGGGCGCATCGCGCGGGGCACCGGGGGGGTCGAGCTCGGCGAGCGCGATGGGGCTCTGGATGAGCAGTTGCGCGCCACGCGGCGCATCGTGATCGTGGCGTGCGGCACCTCATACCACGCCGGCCTGGTGGGTCGCTACGCGATCGAGGAGTGGGCGCGCGTGCCGGTCGAGATGGACATCGCCTCCGAGTATCGCTACCGCAATCCGGTCATCGGGCCCGGCGACCTGGTGATCGGCGTGTCTCAGTCGGGCGAGACCGCCGACACGCTCGCCGCGATGCGCCTGGCGCGGGAGCGCGGCGCGCGCGTGCTGGCGGTGACCAACGTGGTCGGCTCGCAGGCCACGCGCGACGCGGACCACGTGCTGTTCACGCGCGCGGGGCCCGAGATCGGGGTGGCCGCGACCAAGACGTTCGTGTGCCAGGTGGCGGTGATGTTCCTGCTGGGGCTGCGCCTGGCGGAGCTGCGGGGCACGCTCGAGAGTGAGCGGATCGCCGAGCTCTCCACCCAGCTCGAGGCCGCTCCCCACCACATCAGCGAGCTGCTCGACAGCGTGGGGGAGCGGGTGGCGGAGGTGGCGGAGCGCCACTGGAGGGAGAGCTTCTTCCTCTACCTGGGCCGCCACGTCGGCCTCCCGGTGGCGCTGGAGGGAGCGTTGAAGCTCAAGGAGATCTCCTACATCGCCACCGACGCCTACGCGGCGGGCGAGATGAAGCACGGGCCGATCGCGCTGCTGGACGAGTCGACGCCGGTGGTGTGCGTGGCCACCGACTCGCCGGTGCTGGAGAAGATCGTGTCCAACATGCAGGAGGTGCGCGCGCGCGGCGCGCACGTGATCGCGGTGGTCAGCGCCGGCAACGACGCGTTGCACAGCCACGCGGAGATCGCGATCGAGGTGCCGGCGCTCGACTGGATGCTCCAGCCGCTGCTGGCGGTGGTGCCGCTGCAGCTGTTGGCCTACGAGATCGCGCGCCGCCGCGAGCTGAACGTCGATCAGCCGCGCAACCTCGCCAAGACGGTCACGGTCGAGTAGCCGGGGCGCGCGGCGAGCGCTGCGAGGTCTGCGAGCGTGGGTTGGAGTATTTGTTGCCACTCACAGCAAAGGGGCGCCAGATTCCCGCAAAATGCGAGATACCGGTCGAGCAGCGTCCGTTTCGTGTTTTGTTTTGAGGATTGGTTCCGCGCGGAACCAATCCTCTTTTTGAATCCCCCAACGGCGCCTCCGACAGGTGTGTTCGAGGCCGCGCGCGCCAGATTCCCGCAAAATGCGCACAATCAAACCCCACCCCCTTCTCGCCGCGCGGCGAGCCGACATCCTCCGCGGCCAGCCGCGGCGCTGGTCACGGGCTCACCGGCATGTGCCGGCTGGGGCATCGGCAACGCATGAGCGCGATCCCCGACTGGTGTGAGCCGCTGCCCGACGCGCGGCAGATGCGCGCCATCGACCGCTGGGCGATCGAGGAGCGCGGGGTGCTGTCGCTCGAGCTCATGGAGCGCGCCGGCACCGCGGTGGCGCGCGCGGTGGAGCGCCTGGCGCCCGACGGCCCCGTGGCGGTGGTCTGCGGCAAGGGCAACAACGGCGGCGACGGGCTGGTGGCCGCGCGCCTGCTGCGACAGGCCGGCCGCGGCGTGACCGTGCTGAGCGTGGCGCTCCTCGATCAGCTGACCGGCGATGCCGCCGAGAACCTCGCGCGCCTACCCGGGGAGGCCCCGCTCATGCCCGGCGTGTGGGGCGCGGGCGCTGGCGCGGGCGCGGGGGCGGCCGTGGGCGAGGGCGCGGGGGCGGGCGAGGGCGAGGGGGCGGGCGCGGGCGCGGGGGCGGGCGAGGGCGAGGGCGCGCGGAGCGCCGCGCGTGTGCTGAGCGAGGCGGCTGCGGTGGTCGATGCGCTGCTGGGCACCGGCTCGCGGGGCGCGCCGCGGGGCGCGGTGGCGGAGGCGATCGGCGCTGTCAATGCCTCGTCGGCGCCGGTGGTCGCCGTGGACGTGCCGAGCGGAGTGGACGCCTCGAGCGGGGCGGTGCCCGGCGTGGCGGTCGAGGCGAGCCACACGGTCACGCTCCACGCGGCCAAGCCGGGGCTGTGGATCCATCCCGGCAAGGCGCGCTGCGGAGAGGTGGAGCGCGTGGACATCGGCATCCCCCGGGGCGCTCCCGCACAGGCCTCGGTGGGACTGATCCGGGCCTCCGTGCTGGAGCTCCTGCCGCGCCGCGGGCCGCACTCGACCAAGTTCTCCAGCGGCCACGTGCTGGTGGTGGGCGGCTCGTGGGGGCTCACCGGCGCGCCGCGCATGAGCGCGCTCGGCGCGATGCGCGCGGGCGGGGGGTACGTGACCGCCTGCGTGCCGCGCTCGGTGCAGGCGATCCTCGCGGGTGCCGGCACGCCGGAGCTCATGACCAGGGGGCTGGAGGACGAGCAGGGCGCGCTCGGGCCCGCGTCGATCGAGGCGGTGATCGAGGCGGCCGGGGCCGGGGCCGGGGCCGGGGCCGGGCGCGGGGGCGCGATCGCGCTGGGTCCCGGGCTGGGCCGGGGTGCCGCTCAAACCGGGTTCGCGCGCGGCGTGGCCGCGAGGGCGCCGGTGGCTATGGTGCTCGATGCGGACGCCCTGAACGCGCACGCCGGCCACCTCGAGGAGCTGGCGTCGCGGCCCGCGCCCACCGTGCTCACGCCGCACGCCGGTGAGCTCGCGAGGCTGCTGGAGACCTCCAGCGAGGAGGTGGAGCGCGCGCGGCTGGAGCACGCGCGGCGCGCGGCGGAGCGCGCGCGGGCGGTGGTGGTGCTCAAGGGCGATGACACGTTGATCGCGCACCCCGACGGCCGGGTGGCGGTCAGCCCGGGGGGCAGCCCGGCGCTGGCCACGGCGGGCACCGGCGACGTGCTGAGCGGCGTGATCGCGGCGCTGCTGGCGCAGGGGCTCGAGCCGCTGGAGGCGGCGGCGGCGGGCGTGTGGTTGCACCTGCAGGCGGGACGCGCGGCGGCGCGCGCGGTGGGGTCCGCGGAGGGCGTGATCGCCTCGGACGTGATCGCTGCGCTGCCCGCGGTGCGCGGGGGCGCGGGGGCATGAGCGCGCAGCGCAGAGCGCTGGCGCGGGTAAACGTGGCGGCGATCGAGCGCAACGTGGCCACTTTGCGCGGCCACCTGCGCTCCGAGACCGAGCTGTGCGCGGTGGTCAAGGCCGACGGCTACGGCCACGGCGCCGCACCGGCCGCGCGCGCGGCGCTCGCGGGGGGCGCCGGCTGGCTGGCGGTGGCCGGCTCGCTGGAGGCGGTGCGGCTGCGCGCGGAGGGCTTTGGCGAGGTCCCCCTGCTCGTGATGGGCGCGTTGAGCGGCACCGAGCTGCGCGAGGCGCTCGCGGCGCGTGCCGACGTGGTGGTGTGGAGCGAGCGGGAAGTCGCGCGGGTCGCGGCGGCCGGGGGCGGGCGTGTGCACGTGAAGCTCGACAGCGGCATGGGCAGGCTCGGCACGCGCGACGTGCGCGAGGCGAGCGGCGTGGTGGAGGCGGCCGCCCGCAGTGAGGGGGTGCGGCTGGCGGGCGTGATGACGCACTTCGCCACCGCCGACGACGCGGGCGACGGCGAGCACTTCGCGCGCCAGCTCGAGCTGTTCTCGGAGTGGGCCGGGCAGGTCAAGCGCGCGCACCCGCACGTGCTGGTGCACGCGGCCAACAGCGCCGCCACGCTGCGCGAGGGGCGCGCGCATTTCGACATGGTGCGCTGTGGCGTGGCGATCTACGGCATGGATCCCTTTGGCGAGGACCCCGCGCGCGCAGGCCTCGAGCCGGCACTCGAGCTGTGCTCCTACGTGGCCGAGGTGAAGCTCTGCCGCGCCGGGGAGAGCGCCGGGTACGGGAGGCGCTTTGTCGCGCGGGGCGACACATACCTGGGGGTGCTGCCGATCGGCTACGGCGACGGCTGGCGGCGGGCGCTGTCGGAGCGCGGCGAGGTGCTGATCGGGGGGCGCCGGCGCCCCCTGGTGGGAACGATCAGCATGGACAACCTGACCGTCGACCTGGGTGCGGATCCCGCCGCCGCGACGCTGCGCGGACGGGAGGCTGTGCTGATCGGCGCGCGCGAGCGGGAGCGGATCACGGCCGAGGAGATCGCCGCGCGGCTGGCGACGATCAACTACGAGGTCACCTGCGCGGTGACCGCGCGCGTGCCGCGCGTGCACCACCGCGACGGCCGGCACGACGCGGAGGCGCAGGCGCGGCGGCAACGGATCGGCGACGCCGCGGCATGATTGACGCGCGCGAGCAGGTGCGCCGCGCGCTCGGCCAACGGCGCGCGTGGCTCGTGGGAGGGGCGGTGCGCGACCGCGCGCTGGGCCGCGAGGGGGCGGTGGACCTGGACGTGGTGGTGGAGGGCGACGCGCGCGAGGCCGCGGCGGCGCTGGCGGGCGCGTTGCGGCGCGCGGGCGAGCGGCCGGCGCGCTTTGCGCTGTCGGAGGAGTTCGGCGCGTGGCGCGTGGTGGCGCGCCGCGGCGGCTGGCACGTGGACATCGAGCCGCTCCACGGCGAGGGGCTCGCACAGGACCTCGCGCGGCGGGACTTCACGGTCAACGCGATCGCCGAACCGCTCGAGGGTGGCGAGCCGATCGATCCACTGGGCGGGCTGAGGGACCTCGAGGCGGGGCGCCTGCGGCTGGCGTCGGGGCGGGCGCTGCGCGAGGATCCGCTGCGCGTGCTGCGACTGGCGCGCATGACGATCGAGCTGGGTTTGCGCGCGGAGCGCGACGCGGTGCGCGCGGCGCAGGCGAGCGCCCCCGACCTCGAGGGCGTCTCCGCGGAGCGGATCTTCCAGGAGCTGCGCCGCATCGTGGAGGCGCGGGGCGCGATCGACGGCATCGAGCTGCTCGCGCAGCTGGGCGCGCTCGCGGTGGTGCTGCCCGAGCTCGAGGCGACGCGTGGGGTGGAGCAGAACCGCTTTCACCACCTGGACGTGTATGGCCACACGCTCGAGGTGCTGAGCCGGGTGATCGCGCTGCAGGAGGGCCGCGACTCGGAGGGGTGGCTGGCGTCGCTGGACGGGCGAGCGCGCGCGGCGATCGACTCCCTGCTGCACGAGCCGCTGGGCGATGAGCTCACGCGGGGCGGCGCGCTGCGCTGGGGCGCGCTGTTGCACGACGCCGCGAAGCCGCGCACGCGCGAGGTGAGGCCGGCGGACGGGCGGGTGACCTTCATCGGACACGACGCGATCGGCGCCGAGCTGGCGCGCGCGCGGCTGGGCTCGCTGCGCGCGGGCGAGCGGGTGCGCGCGCACGTGGCGGCGCTGGTGCGCTATCACCTGCGCCTGGGCTTCCTCGTGCACAAGCCCCAGCCGCTCGGCCGTCGTGCGCTGTTCGCCTACATGCGCGGCTGCGAGCCGGTGGCGGCGGACGTGACGCTGCTGTCGGTCGCCGACCGGCTGGCCACGCGCGGGGCGAGCGCGCGCCGCGCGATCGACGCGCACCTGGCCGTGGCGCGCCAGGTCGTGGGCGAGGCGTTGCGCTGGCGCGAGCAGGGACCGCCGGCGCCGCTGTTGCGGGGCGACGAGCTGGCGGCCGAGCTGGGCAGGCCGGCCGGTCCGTGGCTGGGCGCGCTGCTGGAGCGACTGGCGGAGGCGCAGTATGCGGGGGAGATTGCCACGCGCGAGCAGGCGCTGGCCCGCGCGCGCGCGCTGGAAGCATCCCAACAACAATAAGGTTCGGCGCGTGAGCGCGACCGACCGCGACCCGGAGTGCGTGTTCTGCAAGATCCTGGCCGGAGAGCTGCCGGGGTTCATCGTGGACGAGGACGAGCGCACGGTGTCGTTCATGGACATCGCGCCCGCCACGCGCGGGCACGCGCTGGTGGTCCCGCGCGTGCACTCGCGCGATCTCCTGAGCATCGATCCCGCGGAGCTGGGCGCGTGCGCGGCGGCTGCGCAACGGCTGGCGCGCGCGATGAGCGAGCGCCTCGGCGCGGACGGGGTCAACGTGCTGAACTCCTGCGGCGCGGCGGCCTGGCAGACGGTGTTCCACTTCCACCTGCACGTGATCCCCCGCTACCGCGAGGATCCGCTGCGCCTGCCGTGGACCCCCGCGCCGGGCGATCAGGGCGAGATCGCCGCCGCCGCGCAGGCGCTGCGGGGGGCGTGATCGCGCCGTGGCGCGGGCGAGAGCGCAACCGAAGCGCGCGGCGGAGCGCTACCTGCCGGCGATTGTGGTGTTGAATGCCCACATGCGCGCACCAATGAGGATCGTGGCATCGAGCACGCTGACGCTCGGCCTGGCGCTGCCGCTGGGCCTCGCGCTGCCCGCGGGGTCGCTGGCGAAGCTGACCGAACTGGGCATCGTCCCGCAGGGCACGCCGTCGACCGCGCCCAGCTGTCCGTCCAACCCGTGCCTCGCGGTCAGCCGCACCACGGGCTTCCAGGTCGAGGAGGGCTCGACCAAGGACCTGGAGGTCGCGCCGCGCGCGGGCACGATCGTGGGCTGGACGATCACGCTGGGCAAGCCGAGCGCCAGCCAGATCAAGTTCTTCAACAGCAACGAGGGCGGCCCGGCGTCGGCGAGCATCGCGATCCTGCGCCCCCAGAAGAAGCCCAATCTGGACTTCAAGCTGGTGGCCTCGAGCCCCACGATCCCGTTGCAGCCGTACTTCGGCAAGACCGCGCAGTTCCCGCTGGAAAGCACGATCAAGGTTCAGAAGGGCGACGTGATCGCGCTGACCGTGCCCACCTGGGCACCGGCGCTGGCGCTCAACCTCCCCTCCTCGACCTCCTGGCGCGCGAGCCGTCCGCGAAAGGAGTGCCCCAAGACCGGCACCCAGTCGGCGCAGACCAGGATCGGCTCGGCGGTGCAGTACATCTGCCTCTACAAAACCGCGCGCCTCACCTACAGCGCGACGCTGATCTCGACTCCGTAGGCGAGTAGCGAGCGGACGCCTGCCCGCACGGGCCTGGCTCGGGTCACACGCGGCCGGGCTCGGGCGGCGCGGGGGCGGCGATCGCCCCGGAGCTCAGGGAGCGCTGGCGCCGCCGGTCGGGCTGGCGGTTTCGCCGGTGCCGCCGGTGGGTTTTTCGCTTTCGCCGCCGGCTGCGGTCCCGCCGCCGGCGGGGCTCGTTTCGCCACCGGCCGCGGGCGGCGTTTCGGCTTTGGCTTCTTCCGCCGGCGCGCCCCCCGCTTCGGCGGTGGGGGCGGTGGAGGGGGAGGCAGAGGCGGAGGAGGAGGTGGTGGTGGTGCTGGTCGAGGTGGTGGGGCTGGAGCTCGAGGCGCTCTGTCCCGCTTCCCGTTCGGCGCTGGAGTCGTGCGGGGGCGTGACTTCGGGGGCGTTCTTGGGTGTCACGTCGGAGACGTTGGCGCTGCCGCCGCAGGCGGAGAGGGTCAGGCCGCCGAGGAGCAGAAGACTCGCGGCCGCGGCCAGTGCGCCCGCGCGGCTTGGAATGGCGAGGTGGCGCGCACGGGGACTCACGAGCCCAGCGGAGTCATGCGCCGGCCGCACGTGGGGCAGTCGTTGAGGTCCTTCTGGGCGAGCTGGTCGCACCACGGGCAGATGCGCAGATGCTCGACCGCCCACGGCAGCCGCGAGCTGGAGGGAGGGAGGGGCAGCAGCCTGCCGACGACCTCCATCGGCTCGCCGGACTCCCGATCGATGTACACCTGGCCCGGCTGCGCGTCCAGCACGACCTCGCGGCCGCTGGAGGGGTTGCGCAGACGGTAGCGCTGAGGGACGCTCATCGCGGGCACTCTAGCGGAGCCGCCGGAGCGGACCGCGGGTTGGCGCCGGTGATTGCGGTCGCTGCGGGCGATTGCGGGACGACGCTCGCCGGGCGGGGCGGTGCGGGGCGGTGCGGGGCGGGGCGGTGCCGGTCGAGCAGCGGACGTTGCGTTTTTTGTTTTAAGGATTGGTTCCGCGCGGAACGAATCCTCTTTTCGAATCCCCCAACGCCGCCTCAGACAGGTGTGTTCGAGGTCGCGCCAGCGAGATTCTTTCATTGCACACGTGCGGGCGGGCCCAAGCGGCCACGGGGACTCCTGATCGATTTGATCCGCACCACCCGGCCGGCCGAGCCGATCAAACTGATCAAAGTGGCAAGCGGATCGGAACCCAGCCGCCACGGGGTGTGCCGATACGATGGGCGCCCCTCCGGGCCACGGGTCGTCGCGTGTGCGCATCCTCATCTTCCACGGGTACCTGCTGAGCGGCACGGGCTCGAACGTGTACAACGCGCAGCTGGCGCGCGCGCTGGTGCGGCTGGGCCACGAGGTGCACCTGTTCAGCCAGGACCGCCACCCCGCGAGCCTGGACTTCGTCGACGCGGTGGGCGACTGGGACGGGGGCGCGCTGCGGGTGCGCCGCCTGGGGCCCGGGACGGGGTCGGGGCCCGGGACGGGGTCGGGGCCAGGGGCGGGGTCGAGGCCAGGGACGGGGTCGGGGCCAGGGGCGGGGGACGGGCCGGTGCGGTGCACGGTGTATCGCCCGAACATCGGCGGGGTGCTGCCGGTGTACGTGGGGGATCGCTACGAGGGGGTGCGGGCGCGCACCTTCACCGAGTGCGGGGACGCGCAGATCGAGCGCTACGTGGCGGCCAACGTGGCGGCGGTGGAGGAGGTGCGGGCGCGCGTGCGGCCGGAGCTGGCGCTGGCCAACCACCTGCTGATGGGACCGGCGATCCTCGCGCGCGCGCTGGAGGGAGAGGTCCCCTACGCGGTTGCGGTGCACGGGAGTGCGCTGGAGTATGTGCTGAAGCGCCAGCCGGAGCGCTTCCTGGTGCCGGCGCGCGAGGGGCTGGCGGGGGCGAGTGGCGTGCTGGTGGGCTCGGCGCACACCGCGGAGAGCCTCTGGGAGGCGATCGGCGATGAGGATCTCCCCGCGCGCACGCGCCTGGGCCCGCCGGGCGTGGATGTGGAGCTCTTCAGGCCGTGGCCCGCGGGGGAGGCTGGGGCGCGCCTGCGGGAGCTCGTGGCAAGGCTCGAGGAGGCGGCGGCCGGCGAGGTGGGCCCCCCGGGTCGCCAGGACCACGCGGATGCGTTCGCGCGCGACCCGCGGCAGGCGGCGCGCGCGCTGGCGGCGATCGATCCGGAGCGCGAGCTCCTGGTGGCGTATGTGGGCAAGCTGATCGTGAGCAAGGGGGTGGACCTGCTGCTCGCGGCGTGCCCGCTCGTGCTGGAGCGGGTGCCCGACGCGCGGCTGTTGATCATCGGCTTCGGCGCGCTGCGCGAGGGGCTGGAGCAGTTCGTGGGCACTCTCGCGGAGGGTGATCTGGACGGCGCGCGCGCGTTCGCGCGTGG
>WQXW01000008.1 GCA_009781575.1 Solirubrobacterales bacterium | reverse complement strand
GCACCGGCACAGGGCTCGAGGAGAGCGCAGCTGCCCTGCGCGCAAATCGCTTCAGCAAGCGGAATCCTTGTCCCCCCCCAGGAGAGCGGCCCGCAAATGAAACCCCTCACTCCCCCGCCGAGCCGGCGGGGCGCAGGGTGGCGGTGAGGTTGCGCAGGAGCGGCCCCACCGCGTGGACCTGACTGGCCAGGCGTGAGGTGGGTCCCACCACGCCGATCGCCGCCAACGGGTGGTTGCCCTCGAAGATCACCGGCACCGCCACGCCGGAGGCCCCCTCGATGTACTCGTCCTGCTCCGACACGTATCCCCGCGCGCGCGCGGACGAGAGGTTGCGCAGCAGCGCGCCCCGCTCGGTGAGCGTGTTGGCGGTCGTGGGGACCAGCTCCAGCGCGCCCACCACCACCTCGGCCTCGCGCGGCTCGAGCCCGACGAGCAGCGCCTTGCCGAGCACCCCGCCAGGGGGAATCGGCATGCGCCGCCCCACCGGCGAGCCGACCGCGAGGGGATGAGGGCTGTCGCGCCGCGCGACCAACAGCATCTCGCGCGTGGACCAGTCGGCGGCGGCGACCACCACGGTCTCGCCGGTGCTGGAGGCCAGCGCGTCGATCACCGGGCGGCACAGCTTCACCACGTCGAGGTTCTCCCGCACGATCGCGCCCAGCTCGAGCAGCTTCACGCCCAGCTCGTAGCGGCCGTCCAGCCGCTGCGTGAGCATGCCGCGCGCAAGCAGCGTCGCGGCCATCCTGTGCACCGTGGCCTTTGGCAGCGCCGTCCGACGCGACAGCTCGCTCAGTGTCAGCGCAGGCTCCTGCTGGGTGAAGGCCGACATCAGCCGGCAGGCGCGATCGACCGAGCGGTTCGCTCCCTCCATGTGGCTCGCCGCTTCCGTCGGGCCCGCCGCTGTGCTCCCACCCTCACCACGCGGATCCCGATCCATGGGACGGACCCTAACGGCTTGGAGCCGCGCCGCGCGCCGAGTAGCGGCGGTGGGTGTCGCTCCGCGCTGGGCCGCTCATCGGCGGCGATTCAGCGAGTGCACCACCACCTCATCGCCCATGAGGATGTCGGTGCGCAGCGGCGACATGCCCAAGCGACGGGCCACGGCATTCGATCGCTCGTTGTCGGCGTGGATCATCGCCGTGATGTAGGGCAGCTCGAGCGACTCGAACGCGCAATCGAGGCAGGCGTGCGCGGCCTCGGTGGCATACCCGTGGCCCCACTCCTCGCGGCGCAGCACCCATCCGATCTCTGTCTCCTCGAACTGTGGCCAGTACTTCAGCCCGGTGCGGCCCAGAAAGCGGCCGTCCCCGCGGTCGAGCACCGCCAGAATGCCGTGGCCGCGCTCCCGCCATTCGCGCTCGGCCAGCAGCAGACGCGCCTGCGCCTCCTCGCTGCCCATGGGGCGGATGAACCGCGTGACCTCGCGATCCTCGTGGAGGCGCACCAGCTCCTCTAGGTCGCTCGCCACGAGGGGCCGCAGGAGGAGTCGGTCGGTTTCGATGAGCACCACCACCGCAGTGTCGCCGCTCGACAGCCCGACAGCTCGACAGCCCGACAGCTCGACAGTTCGACAGCTCGGCGGCGCGGCGGCGCGGCGGGCCCCACGGTGCGGCCCGCAACTCTCGCCGTGCCGGAACGTTGAGATTGTGTTAGCGGACTGACCCAAACGCCGCCACCCCAGCCGATCACGATCGCAGCACCCGAGCCGAGAGCAGCCGAGCGCAGATGAGCAGACGAAGAGCAGGTGGCCTCGCCGCGGTCCTGCTCGCGCTCGCGGCCTTTGGGGGTCAGCAGGTGGCGGCGCGCCGAGGCGCCTCGGGCCCTCCCAAGCCGCAGTGCGCGCCCCCCTCGCTGAACGGCTCCGCCCAGCTGCCGGGCACCACGCTGAGCGTGTCACCGCTGCCGGGCTCGCGCGACGCCTCCCCGCGGACCCAGATCAGCCTGCTCGGGGTCGCGCCGGACGCGCTGGAGGGCGTGAGCGCGAGGGGCTCGACGAGCGGTACCCACGCCGGCCGGCTGGCGGCCTACTCGCAGGGCGACGGCGCGAGCTTTCTGCCCTCGCGGGCCTTCCAGCCGGGGGAGTTGGTGACCGTGCGCGGGCGCGTGCGCGAGGGGCCCGCGCTGCGGAGCTTCGCGTTCAGCTTCACGGTCTCCCAGCCCGATGTGTTGCCCTACGCCCAGCCCACCCCCAAACCCGCTGGCAAGCGGGGCGAAGTGCAGGCGTTCCACTCCCAGCCGGGCCTGCACCCGCCGACCCCCACGGTGAGCACCTCCGCGCGCGCGCGCCAGCAGCCGGGGTACGTGTTCGCCGCGCCCTACTCCGGGCCGGGACAGAACGGCCCGATGATCTTCAACAGCGAGGGCCAGCTGGTGTGGTTTCGCCCCCTGCCCCTGGGCACGGAGGCGACCAACCTGGCCGTGCAGAGCTACGAAGGCCATCACGTGCTGACCTGGTGGCAGGGTTACATCCCGCCGCAGGGGTTCGGCCAGGGCGAAGACGTTGTGGCCAACTCCTCCTATCACACACTGTTGCGCGTGCGGGCGGGCAACGGCTTTCGCGCGGACCTGCACGACTTCCACCTCACCGGCAACGGCACCGCGCTCGTCACGGTGTTCAACCCGATCCGCTGCGACCTCTCGAGCGTTGGCGGATCGAGCAGGGCGGCCGTCACCGACGGTGTGTTTCAGGAACTCGACCTGCGCACCGGTCTGGTGCGCCGCGAGTGGCACAGCGTCGATCACGTGCCGCTGTCGGATTCCTACGCGTCGGCGCGCTCCTCGAGCCTTGAATGGCCCTTCGACTACTTCCACATCAACACGATCGAACCGGCTCGCAATGGCGATCTGCTGGTGTCGTCGCGCAACACCTCCGCGCTGTACCTGGTGAATCCCGCGACCGAGCAGATCGCGCTGCGTGTGGGTGGCAAGCACTCGAGCGTCGCGCTCGCCGCCAATGCGGCCACCGCATACCAGCACGACGCCCAGGAACTGCCCGACGGCGACTTCTCGATCTTCGACAACGGCGGCGTGCCGATGGTGCATCGCCAATCGCGCGGCATCATCGTGTCGATCGACCCCGACACCGGGCGCGACGAACTGCTGGACGAATTCGTGCACCCCACACCGTTGCAGTCGCCCAGCCAGGGCAACATGCAACTGCTGCCCAACCGCAACGCGTTCATCGGGTGGGGCACGGTGCCCGACTTCTCCGAATTCACCCCCCGGGGCAAGCTTGTATTCGACGCGCACTTCCCCACTCCCACCGCCTCCTATCGCGGCTACCGCTTCCAGTGGAAAGCCACCCCCAGCCAACCGCCGTCGGTGGCCGTGACCCCGCGAAAGCGGGGCGGCGTCAACGTCTACGCCAGCTGGAACGGCGCCACGGGCGTCGCCGCGTGGCGGCTGCTCGGCGGAGCCAACACCACCGCGCTCTCACCCCTGGGGAGCGATGCGCGCCGCGGTTTCGAGACCGCGATCGCCACGCCGGGCGCGCCGGCCTACGTGGCGGTCCAGGCGCTGGACAGCGCGGGCGCCGTGCTGGGCACCTCGCGCACGATCTCGCGTTAGCCTCTTCGCCGGCCCGGCGGCGGCGCGGAAATGCGGAAATGCGCATTTTGCGGGAATCTGGCGCGACAGCCCCGAACATATCTGTCTGAGGCGCCGTTGGGGGATTTGTTTTGAGGATCCGTTCCGCGCGGAACCAATCCTCAAAACAAAACACGAAACGGACGCTGCTCGACCGGCGCCCGCCGGCACCGCCGAGCGGGCGCACGCGCATTTTGCGGAAATCTGGCGCTTGTTTCCCGGCGGAGACAAGCCGAACAACGAGCACCCCCGCCGCCCGCGCGCCGACCGCGTGGCGGGCACGGGCCGCGCCGCTCGCCGCGCGTCTACGATCCGGCTCGCGCAGCCGGCCAACGTGAGAGGATCTTTAGGGATGGAGATGGGGGAGCACGGGGAGAACGGTGGCGCTCGGCGATCGCATCGGCGCAGAGCGGCCCGGATCGCGGGGGCCTCGATCGCGGTGCTCGCGCTGGGGGTGTTCGCCGCGCGGGCGGGTGCGCGGCGCGCGCCGCCCGCGCCCGGCTATCCGCGCTGCGCGCCGAGCGCTCTCAACCGCTCATCGGTGGTGCACGGCACCACGCTGAGCGTCTCGCCGCTGCCGGGCTCCTACGACGCCTCGCCGTCCACCCAGATCAGCCTGCTGGGCGCGCCGGCGAGCTCGATCGTGGGGCTGAGCGTGCGCGGCTCCGCGACCGGCGCCCACAGCGGGCGCCTGGCGGCCTACTCGCAGGGCGACGGCGCGAGCTTTCTGCCGGAGAAGCCCTTCCGCCCGGGCGAGACCGTCACGGTGCGCGGCGCGCAGAGCAGAGGGAGAGCGCTGGCGCGCTTTCAGTTCAGCTTCACCGTGTCCCAGCCGGATCCGCTGCCGCATGTGAAGCCGGGCGCCAAACCGGCGGGCAAACGGGGCGATGTGCAGAGCTTCCACTCACAGCCGGACCTCCATCCCCCGATGGTGTGGCTGACCGGCGCCTCGCCCGCGCGGGAGGAAGCGGGGGACGTGTTTGCCGCGCCCTACTCCGGGCCCGGGCAGAGCGGCCCGATGATCTTCAACAGCGCCGGGAAGCTGGTGTGGTTTCGCCCGCTGCCCACGGGGATCGAGGCGACCAACTTCCGCGTGCAGGACTGGGAAGGCCGGCCGGTGCTCACCTGGTGGCAGGGCTACATCCCGCCACAGGGCTTTGGCGAGGGCGAAGAGGTGATCGCCGACTCCTCCTACCGCACACTGGCGCACGTGCGGGCGGGCAACGGATACCAGGCGGACCTGCACGACTTCCACCTCACCGCCAACGGCGGGGCGCTGATCACGGTGTTCAACCCGATGCGTTGCAACCTCTCCTACGTGGGCGGCCCCCGCGACGCGGCGGTCACCGACGGCGTGTTTGAGGAACTCGACCTGCGCACCGGGCTGGTGCGGCGCGAGTGGCACAGCGTCGATCACATAGCGCTCTCGGAATCGTACACCTCGCCGCACGGGGCCAGCACCATTTGGCCATTCGACTATTTCCACATCAACACGGTCAAATTGACCCACGAAGGCGACTTCCTCATCTCCTCCCGCAACACCTCGGCGATGTACCTGGTGAACCACAGCACCGGCGAGGTGGCGTTGGAGATCGGCGGCAAGCGCTCGAGTGTCAAGTTGGGGCCCGGCGCCGCCACGGCCTACCAGCACGATGTGAAAGAACTCGCCAACGGCGACTTTGCGATCTTCGACAACGGCGGCTCGCCGATGGTGCATCCGCAATCCCGCGCGGTGATCGTGGCGATCAACCGCAAGCGCGGGACCGACACCCTGGTGGCCCAGTTCGTGCATCCCTCGCCCCTGCGCTCGGTCAGCCAGGGCAGCGTGCAACTGTTGCACGGCGGCAACGTGTTCGTCGGCTGGGGCTCGGCGCCGTTCTACTCCGAATTCACCTCCGCGGGCAAGCTGGTGTTCGACGCGCGCATGCCCTATCTGACCGCGTCCTATCGCGCGTACCGCTTCCAGTGGGAAGCCACGCCGAGCGAACCGCCGGCGATCGCCACGGTCGCCGGCAGGCACGGGCTGACCGTGTACGCCAGCTGGAACGGCGCCACGAATGTGGCCGCCTGGAAGCTGCTGGCCGGCCCGAGCGCGACGCAGCTGGCGCCGCTCACCCGCGCGCGCCCCACAGGCTTTGAGACCGCGATCGCCACAAAGCTCGTGCCGCCCTACGTAGAGGTGCAGGCGCTCGACGGCGCGGGCGCGGTGCTGGGCAGCTCCCGCGCGGTCAAGCGCTGATCCGCTCGCCCGCCGCGCTCGCCCGCCGCGCTCGCACGCCGCGCTCGCACCGCGGGCGGCTCCGACACCTCAACGCGGCGCTCGTGCTGGCGTTGGGACTCGACGTGTAGCGGCGGGTGGGGCTCGATCTCTGGCTGCGGGATGCGTCTCAGCCGCGGCGCCTCATCCGCCGACGCTGGCGCATGACCTCGAGAAATCGCCTCCACAGAGCCCTCATGAGTGATCCAGGGGTTCATTGTAGTGCCGCGGATCCGGCCGCCCGCTCCGCCGGTGCCGGTCGAAGGAGCGGGCGTTGCGTTTTTTGTTTTGCGGATTGCTTCCGCGCGGAACGAATCCTCTTTTTGAATCCCCCAACGGCTCCTCCGACAGGTGTGTTCGAGTGTTCGAGGCCGCGCCAGCCCGGCGCGGCCGGCGGCGCGTGTGCGCTCAGCCGGCTCGCTCGCCCTGCAGGTGGGTCAGCACCGCCAGCACCCTGCGGTGATCGCTGTCCGACGGCGCCAGCCCGAGCTTGCCGAAGATGCTCGCGATGTGCTTCTCCACCGCGCCGGTGCTCAGCACCAGCGTCTGTGCGATGCCCCCGTTCGAGCGGCCCTCCGCCATCAGCGCCAGCACCTCGCGCTCGCGCGGGGTCAGCTCCGCGAGCGGGCCGTCGCGGCCGCCGCGCCCCACCAGCTGTGCCACCACCTCGGGGTCCAGCGCGGTGCCGCCGTGCGCGACCCTCGTGACCGCGTCGAGGAAGTCGCTGACGTCCATGATCCGATCCTTCAGCAGGTAGCCGACACCGCCGCGGCCGTCCGCCAGCAGCTCGGCCGCATAGGTCGGCTCCACGTACTGCGACACCATCACCACACCCATGCCCGGCGCCGCGGTGCGCAGGTGCAGCGCGGCGCGCAGGCCCTCGTCGTGGAAGTCCGGCGGCAGGCGCACGTCCACCACGGCCACCTCCGGGCGCTGGCGCTCCACCGCCGCGAGCAGCGACTGCGCGTCTTCCACCGCCGCCACCACGTCGAAGCCGTTGTCGCGCAGCAGTCGTTCCAATCCGTCGCGCAGCAGCGCGAGGTCCTCGGCGATCACCACCCGCATGCGATCACCGTCCCGCCGGCAGCTGTGCGCGAATCAGCGTGGGCCCGCCCCGCGGGCTGATCACCTCGAAGGTCCCGTCCAGCGCCTCCACGCGTCGGCGCAGGCCCATGAGGCCTCCTCCCTCCGGGTCCGCGCCGCCGCGTCCGTCGTCGTGGATCTCGACCCGCAGCTCCTCGCCCGCGCGCACGATGCGCACGTCCACGCGCGTGGCGTGACCGTGCTTGCCCGCGTTGGCCAGCGCCTCGGCCACCACGAAGTACGCCGCGCTCTCCACCGGCGGCTTGGGCCGCTCCGGCATCACCACCGACACGGTCACCGAAATCGGCGACCCCGCGGCCAGCGCCCGCACCGCCGCGTCCAAGCCGCGATCGGCCAGCACAGGCGGGTGGATGCCCCGCGCCAGGTCGCGCAGCTCGCGCAGCGCCTCGCCGGCGCCCACGCGCGCCTCCTCCAGCAGCTCGCGCGCGGCGTCGGTGTCGCTCGCCAGCTTCTGCTCGGCCATGCCCAGGCTCATGCCCAGCGCCACCAAGCGCGCCTGCGCGCCGTCGTGCAGATCTCGCTCGATCCGCCGCAGCTCCGACTCCTGCACGTCCACCGCGCCCGCGCGGCTGGTCTCCAGCGCGGTGATCCGCTCGGTCAGCGGGCCGCGCATCCACTGCGCCGCCGCGTGCGCGCCCACCACGCCCGCCCCCACGAACGCCGGCCACATCGGCCAGAAGTAGCCGCCGCCGCCCGCGCCCCACACACCTATCAGGAACAGCAGCACCGCCGCCCACGCGCCCGCGCGGATCGCCCAGCCCCGGTCCAGGCGCTCCGCCACCAGCCAACCCGCGGGGCGTCGGTTCACCCAGGCCACCCACGCGCGGATCGCCAGCGGCAGGGCCAGCGCGAGCGCCGGCCACACCGGCCAGAAGTACCCGCGTGAGGTGAGCGCCCAGATGACGATCAGGCCGAACACCACGCCGCCGCTCACCATCGCCTGGACCGCCACCCCCCGTCCCAGTGGCGGCCCCGTGTTGGTGCGCGCTCCCGGTGTGGTCTGTGGCGAGGCGGATCTCGAGGCGGTGTGCTGGGGGGTCAGCGTACCCGACAGCCTACGCCACGCCGCCCCCGGGGCAAGCCGCGCGGCGCGTGCCACGCCCGCTCGAGTGCCGCCCGCCACGTGCGCTCCCGCTCAGCCGAGCTCGGCGATCGTCTGCGCCTGCGCCGGGGGCTCCGCGCGATGGGTCCGCAGTCGCGGCAGCCACTGAAGCCAGCGCGGCAGATACCAGTTCCAGCGACCCAGCAGCTTCATGCTCGCCGGCAGCAGCACGCCGCGAATCACGGTGGCATCGATCAGCACCGCCACCGCGAGGCCCACGCCCATCTGCTTTATTTCCAGCGTGCTGAGCGTGGCGAATATCGCGAACACCGCCACCATGACCGCGGCCGCCGCGCTGACCGTGCCCGCGGTCGCGGCGATGCCTCTCGACACCGCCTCCTCGGTGGGGGTGCCGCGATCGACCAGCTCCTTGATGCGGCTCACGATGAACACGTGGTAATCCATCGACAGACCGAACAGCACCGCAAACAGGAACAACGGCAGCCAGGTCACGACCGCTCCGTTGGAGTGGAATTTCAGCACACCTTCGAGATTGCCGTCCTGGAAGACCCACACCAGCGCGCCGTAGGCGGCGCCGACCGACAGCAGGTTCAGCGCGATCGCGGTCAACGGGATCACCAGCGAGCGGAACGTGATCAGCAGCAGCAAAAACGCCAGCCCGAGCACGAACGCGAACACCAGCGGCCAGTGTTGGCGCATGGTCTGGTTGAAGTCGTGCGTGCCCGCGGTTTCACCGGTGACCGCGTAGCTCATGCCCGCGCGGCCGAGCGTGGCCGGCAGCACCTGGTCGCGCAGTGTGTCAAGCGCCGCCACGGAGGTGTTGTCGGTGCCGTTGCCCGCCAGCGGGATTTCGATCTGCGCCGCTGTGTGAGCGCTGTTGAGTGCGATGTGGATCGGGCCGCTCATGCGACCGGTCGCGAGGGCCTCGCGCTCCAGCGCGCCGATCGCTTCTCGCGAGGGGCCGCTCGTCACATCGCTCGCTCTTGCGATTATCACCGCCGGGGCCTGGGCGCCGGGGAACGCGCGTTGGATCTTCTCATAGCTGCGCACGATCGCCACGCTGCGCGGCAGATCCGAGAAGCTCGGCAACTTGGTGTGGATGTTCAGCACCGGCGTCGCCATCACGATCAGGCCGCCCGCCGCCAGCGCCACCGCGATCGCCGGGTGGCGGAGCACGGGGCGCAGTACGAGTGACCACAACCGCGAGCTTCCGCGGCTGCCCTTCAGTTGGTGAATGAGCGTGGGCCGGTCGCGCAGCCAGAGCAGCGCTCGTGGCTGCCCGAGCGGGCGCACCACCCGCAGCGCGGCGGCCGCGAGCACCGCCAGCACACCCCGATCGACCCTGTCGCCAAGCTTGCTCAGCAGCGCCGGCAGGACCGTGAGCGAGCCCACCATCGACACCAGCACCACTGCCATCGCGCCCAGGCCGATCGAGCTGAAGATCGCGCTGCCGGCAAACAGCATGCCCGCCATCGCGATCAGCACGGTGGTGCCCGACACGAGCACGGCGCGCCCCGAGGTGGCCGCCGCGCGCACCAGCGCCTGGCGGGGCTCCGCGTGGCGCCGCTCTTCGCGCTCGCGCTTGAGATAAAAGAGGGAGTAGTCCACGCCCACCGCCATGCCCATCAGCAGCATCACCGAGCTCGTCGCTTCCGCGGCGTGTACGAGATGGCTGAGCCCCGCGGCCACTCCCAGCGAGCCCAGCACCGCGGAGAACGCCAGCAGCACCGGCACGCCCGCCGCCACGAATGCGCCGAACGCCAGCAGCAGCACCAGGAACGTGACCGGCAGCGAGAGGCCCTCCGCATGCGAGAAGTCGTGGTTCATGGTTTTGTCGAGTTCGTGCCGCGCGCTGGCGTCGCCGAACTCCGCCACCACAAAGCCCGGCGCCGAGCGCTGCAGGGCGGCGACCCTGTCGAGTATCGGCTGCACCCGTTCGCCCGCGGTGTCCGCGGCGCCGCGCATGTCGAACTGCACCAGCGCCGAGTGGCGGTCGCGCGAGATCAGTCCCCGCTCACCGCCGCCGAGCGGCGAGCGCAGCTCGCGCGTCTGGGGCATCGCGCGCAGGGTGCTCACCACGCGGTCGAGCGTGTCGCGGAAAGACGGGTCGGCCACGGTGAGGCGCGGGCTCTGCACGAGCACGCTCTCGCTCGCGGTGCGGTGAAACCCGGATGCTTCAAGCGCGGTCTCCGCGCGGGCGCTTTCACCGGTCGCCTGTTCTGAGTCACGCAGTTTGACGGTGCCCGCCACCTGGCCGAGCACCACCGCGATCGCCACGAACGCCAGCCACGCGAAGGTGGCGGTCTTCCAGTGCGCCGCGCTCCACCTGCCGGCCCGCTCGGCGAGATTGCGTCCCATCGGGTGCCTCCGTTTCGCTCGCTTGCATCAGGCGGTGAGCGTCCCAGAGCGAGGTTCGCGTGCCAATGGCGTGCGCCGGTGTCTGGGCGTGGGGCCAGCCGGTGTCTGGGGTGGGGGGGAGGCACCCCCGCGGGGCGCGGGCGGCCGGTCGCGCGGTCGCGGCGGCCCTCAGAAGCGGCTCGGCGCGTGCGCTCGCACGGCCGCGGCGATCATCACCAGCGCAGCCGGCTCAGGGCACGGGTGAGTTTCCGTGAGGCCCAGGCGTGTCCCACGAGCAGGGCGCTGCTCGGCAGCAAGAGCCACGCCGGCCAGAAGAGACCCTGGCCGGTGAGCTCCCAGATGCCGATCATCGAGGCGTTGGCGGCGGCGTAGGTGAGGAGATGCATCCTCAATATCGCGCGCTGCCAGCGTTGCACGCGGGGGGCAATCAACCCGCGCAAACCCCGCAGCGCCAGATTGCGAAGACCGACGGCCGCCTCGCGGTGGGTGCGAGCGCGGTAGACATCTTCCACACGTGCCTCCAGCTCCGCGGTGCTCAGCCGGCCCTCGGCATAGTGGGCCTTCAGCGCGCCGACCGCGCGCTCGCGCTCGGCGTCGGAGAGGCGCAGGCCGGCGGTGTCGATTCGCGCGCGGTGGGCGACCATGGAGTATTCCATGGTACTGACGCGTCACAGATCGAGCATCAGTGCAAGCGCGCGCTCGACCTCGGCGAGCGTCGCGGGGGTGAGCGCTCCCAACCGCCGGAGAAGTCGCGAGCGCGCCACACCGCGAATCGCTCCACAGATTGCGCGACTCGACCGGTCCACCCCCTGGATATCCGAGAGCCCGGGGCGCAGCGCGGATGCTGGGAGGGTGCTGGACACCGGCACGACAACGACCGGCTCGTGCGCGGAGCCGGCCATCAAGCGATCGGCTGAGACCACGATTGCCGGACGGTTCTTGCCCGGCTCGCCGGCCCGCGCTGCGCCGAGCGATGTCAGCCACACCTCGCCCCGGCGGGGCTCAGTCGATTCCATCTTCCAGGGTCGCCTCCCAGAGACCCCGCTCCGCTTCGGCCGCAGGATCGGCAGCTTCGGCTCGACGTGCCCGTCGCTCGGACTCGAAGATCGCCTCGACCTCGAGCCCGCGAGCGAGCTCGCCGACGAGCGCCGCGAGCGACACGCCCCGCTCGTGTGCCTGGTGCGCCAGCAGGTCGCGTGTGGTGCGGGTCACGCGTATCGTCGCCGTGTCGCCTGCCATGTCGCCACACCATAGCGCCGGCGCCCCGCTGCGGCGGTGGCGCCGGGATCCGAGCTCCGGCCGTTGCGTGTTTTGTTTTTCGGATTGGTTCCGCGCGGAACGAATCCTCTTTTTGAATCCCCCAACGCCTCCTCCGACAGGTGTGTTCGAAGCCCTGCGCCGGACCACCGCGCGAAGCGAGCGAAGTAACGCGAAGCGAAGCCGACGAGGAGACTCGAACTCCTGACCCCCTCCTTACCATGGAGGTGCTCTACCGGCTGAGCTACGTCGGCGGTGGGGCCCTCGGATCGTAGCCGACCGGCGCCGGCGCGCTGCTCAGGCGGCGTGCGCCCCGCTGGGCGCCTCGCTGGGGGTGACCGTGGCGACCTCGAGGCCCATGCCGGCCACCTTGCTGGGGAGGTCCAGCCGCAGCCAGCGCGACAGGCGCGCGCTCAGCGTGGACACGATCGCCTCGTCGAACGGGCCGTGGAGGTTGATCGCGTCGTGCACCGCGGCCACCGGGTCGGCGTCGCCGACGAGCCCCTCCACCCTGGCGCCGCACGCCTTTTCGAGCTGGGGCACCGCGCGCGCGAGCACCTCCTGCGCCTCGCCGGCGCCCTGGTCCTGGGGATCGACCACCCTGTGCAACCCGTGGGCCGCGCTGGGCACCAGCAGCGTGAATGTGCACGGGCCGCGCGCGGCGCGCTCGTGGACCGCCTCCAGCAGCGCCGGGGTGGCGGCGGTCTTGTGCGCCACCACCAGCACCCGCGTGGGTGCGGAGGAAAACTCCATGACAGCTCCCTTCTCGTTCCGCTTGGAGATCGGTCGGCGCTGCCGTCTGTGCCGCGGTCGGCGCTGCCGATCCTGGGGGCTGTTTACCCGGAAGCGAGATGAGGGCAACCGGGGGCGGCACGCTCGCCGCCGAGCGCCCGGCCCGCGACGCGACCTCCACCGAGGGGGCTATCCGCTCGAGCGCAGTGGCAGCTCGAGCACCGGTGCGAGCTCCGGCGTGACGTGGCCGCGCAGGTCTCCGCCCGAGAGCGCCAGCACGCGGTCGGCGCCGTACAGGCCGGTGCTGTCGCCGACGGAGGCCAGCACTGCCGTGCCCTCGGCGGCCAGCGAGCGCAACAGCGCGAAGATCGCGGTGCGCTGCAGCAGCTCGACCCCGCTGGTGGGCTCATCGATCAGGAGCAACGCGGGCTCGCGTACCAGCGCCCGCGCGATCGAGGCCTTGATCGCTTCGGCGCTGTCGAGCTCATACGGGCGAAGCTCGGCAAACCTGGCGGCGCCCACGCGCTCGAGCACCGCCCAGGCCGTGTGCCGGGCGTGCGCGGGAGACGCGCCCAGCGCGAGCTGGGAGAAGATCAGCTCCTCCAGAACCGGCTGGCTGGCGGAGCCGTGGAAGCCGGGCACGCAGTAGGCGATGCCCTCCGTGAGCGCGCCGGATCCCGACACCTTGCGTCCCTGGAAGCGCACCTCACCGCGGTCGGGCGTTTGCACGCCGGCGGCGATGCGCAGCAGCGTGCTTCGCCCGGAGCGGCGCAGCCCCCAGATCACGACCAGTTCCCCGGCGTGCAGCTCGAGGCTCACCTCGCGCAGCGTTTCCCGGCGAAGTGAGCCGTGGCGGTAGCACTTGCTGACGCGATCGAGCTCGAGCAGGCTACTCATCGCGGCTCCCGGTGCGCTCCTTGAGCAGCGCCTGGAGCTCCGACCTGGCGTAGGCGATCCACGTCAGGCGCACCTCCAGCGCGAGGCGCTCGTCGGCGTCGGCCAGCCGGTGGGCCACACCGGCGGCGCCGCGCTCGCTGGGCGCGATCTGCTCGGCCTCGGCCGCCTCGCCGGCCTCCTGCAGACACTCCTGCTCGTAGCGCTCGATCACCGACAGCGCCATGCCGGGATCGAGCATCGAGAGCTGGAGCGCGAACAGGCGCTGGCGGGCGCGTTGCTCCTCCATCTGGGACACCAACCACTGCTGATAGGCGCGCACGCCCTTGGCGGTGGCGCGGAAGTGAGGCTTGGGCTGCCGATTGGGGGCGGGCTTCTCCTTGGCGCTGGGCGCGGTCTCCTGGATCAGCCCCTCGGCGTGCAGCGCGCGCAACATCCTGTACACGTTGCGGCGGTCACTCAGCGCCAGCGTGTCGCCGTACACATCGCCGAAGCGCTGCGCGAGCTGGTAGCCGTGGGAGGGGCGTTCGATCACCAGACCCAGCAACGACCTCGCGAGCGGTGTTTCCGCCTGGCTCTCCCTCGTGCTGCGCCGGCTGTCACTCACACGCCAACCGTAACTGGGGGCGGCCCAACAAGCGAGTAGCGTCACGAAAGAACATTCGACCGCGACGCTTCTTGCCAGCGCCGCGGCGGCGGTGCATGATCGCCGCGATGAGACCAGGGGAGAGGTCAGTCGCCATGCACGCGGGGTCGCGGATCGCTCGGCGCGAGCACCCGGCGAGCGCATGTGCGTGGCCCGGCGCGGGTCAACCGACGTGCGCACCGCTCATCGACCTCTCCACACCGGCCTGTCAGGCCCCGTCGGGGGGTGCGGCGAAGAGGAATCGATCCCTCAGGAGGGGAGAGCACAGTCATGCAGCGAATTGGTAGACAGATAAACCCCGCGAGCATCCTCGCCTTCGTGGCTCTGGTGTTCGCGATCACCGGCGGCGCGTATGCCGCCGGTGGCGGCCTTCACGCAAATGGGGCGAAGGCCAACACGAAAGCCTCCAGCAAGGGTGTGCGCGGCCCCCGGGGACCGGCGGGCCCCAGAGGCGCCACCGGCGCGGCCGGTCCCGCGGGCGCCGCCGGAGCCACAGGACCAGCCGGTCCCGCCGGCGCCAGAGGGGAAAACGGCGCCAACGGCACGAACGGGACAAATGGCGCCGATGGCCAGAGCGTGACCAGCAAGGCGCTGAACCCCAAAGAAAACACTCACTGTGAAGAAGGCGGCTCGGAATTCAAGGTCGGCACCAAGGCCACCTACGCCTGCAGTGGCAAGACGGGCTTCGCCGAAGTGCTGCCTCCCGGCAAGATGGAGGTGGGCACGTGGGGGGCGAGCGGTACGAGCATAAGGCTTGGGTTCTTTCCAGGGGTCATGACGTCCATCTCGTTCCCGGTACCGCTCACCGCGAGCCTTCCGTTCAACGAAACAGAACCAGAAAAGAACCGCGTGCACGTTGTCCTGAGTGGTGAGAAAGGCGAAGGTGAATACAAAGCAGGTGTGAGCGGCAAAGACGGACTCACCACCGGATGTCCGGAAGCAGCCGAAGCGACGAAACCGGAAGCCGAACCGGGAAACCTCTGCGTCTTCGTGCATACCGAAGCGGGTGTGGAAGAACAAACCCTGGGCACTGTCAAATATCTATATCTTCCTATCGACATGGAAGAAACCGGCTTCAGCAGAGCGGCCGGCAGGACGGGATTGACGCTCCTCATTGCCAAGCCAGTAGGTGAAACGGCGGCTGCTGGTGGGACATGGGCCGTGAAGGAAGCCGAATAAGCGACAGGCGGCAGCGATGGTGATACAGAGTGACAGGATGGCCAAGGGTGTGACCAGACGCGTCGTGCCACCGACCAGCGTGGTGTTGTTGTGCGCGTTCGGCTTCGTGCTCTTTGGGGCTCCGACGCCGGCGCGGGCGTTTATCCTCCACAAGTATCTCGGCCCGGTGGTCAAGTCTCCCACTAACGCAAACATTGCAGCGATGGCGCTTGACCCCGGCGCGGGCGGTGAACCCAGTCGCCTCTGGGTCGCCGAGCACAATGCAGGCGTGCACGACTTCAATGCCGTCACCGGCGCGGAAATCGCCGAAGTCAAACAGCCGTCGCCGGCCCTTGACGGCAGTGTGGACGGAGTGGCAGTGGGCCACAGCACGGGCGAAACACAGGTGTATGTGTCGTACAGCTTCACGGCGACACAGGAAGTGGGGGTGTTCAGCGGATCGGGGGCGTTCCTTGGGCGCTGGAATGGGTCTGACACTCCCGCCAAAACGTTCGGCGGGCTCGTCGGCGGTGTCGCGGTGGACAACAACTCCAACGCCATCACCGACCCGGCTGCGGGTCGAGTGTACGTAGCCGATTACGGTGAGGGCGTGATCGACGTGTTCAAGCCCAAGCCCCACGGCGAAGAGGAATACGTCACCGACATCTCGGGTCCCAGAGGCGAAGCATTTCACTCCCCATTCAACCATTGGGACATCACCGTGGATCAGGCCAACGGAGAGGTGTTTGTCGAGAACGTGACCGAAGGCGCCTCGGAACGACATCTCGTGGACATATTCGAACCCACGGCGCTTGGCGGCTACAAGCTCGTGGAACCTAGTGGTGAAATAACGGGAACGCCAAACGGCACCTTCGAGGACATCGAGTACCTGTCGCTCGCAGTCGAACCCGGAGCCGGAGAAGCATACGTCGCCGAGGAAGACGAGAACACGGTGGACCAGTTCTCCCTGTCCTCGGATGAGCTCCTAGGGAGGATAACCGGTGCGGAAGTCGCGGGCAGCTCCTTCGGTCATGCGGCCAGTCTATCCGGTGTCGCTGTCGACCCTTCGACGCGCGACGTGTTCGTGGGCGTCGATCGCAACGAGCTGGAAGGATCGTACGTGGCCAGGTTCGGGGAAGGCATCGTGCTGCCCGATGTGACGACCAGCGCGGCGTCACCGCTCGACGTCGAAAAAGGAAAGATCACGGAGAGCTTGAATGGACTGGTCAATCCGCTGGAAGGCGAAACCCACGAAGGCGCTGCCTGCGACTTCGTGTGGGGCACGAGTGAATCTGCGCTTTCGCAGCCCGCGAAGTGCCGCTCGGAAACCATCAAAGGCAGCTCGCCCGCGCCGGTGCAGGCGGCGGTGGACGAATTGCAGCCTGACACGACGTACTTCTACCGCCTGACTGCGGCGAACGCGAAGGGTACGAACCTCGGCGAAGAAGAAGAAGACCACAAGCTCGAACCTCCGCACAAATTCACCACGCCCGGGCCTGGACTGCGCGGCGAATCGGTCTCGAAAGTGACCTCCAGCAGCGCGACACTGGAAGCCGCGTTCGATCCGCACGGGTCCTCTACGAGCTATTACTTTCAGTATGGGACCGAAAGCTGTGCGGCCAGTGGCTCGTCATGTGCCGCTTCTCCATCGGCGCCCGAAGGGGCCGGATCCGGCGAAGGCGACGTGCAGGTTGCGCGGCATCTCCAGGGTCTGAAACCGGAGACGCTGTACCACTACCGGGTGGTCGTCGTCAGCGATCTCAAACTGCCGCCCGAAGAACAGGCGGCCTTCTACGGCCCCGAAGCGACCTTCACGACGCAGGGCACCAGCGAAGCGGCCGGCCTGATCGACGGCCGTGCGTGGGAACTGGTCTCGCCGGCGCTCAAGAACGGCGCGCTGGTCGTCGGCTTGGGCCGAGGCGAGGGAGACGTGCAGGCATCGTCGCAGGGAGGTGCGATCACGTACACGACAAGGGCGCCGACCGAAGTGCAGGGACTCCAGGGCTACTCGACGCGTGAACAGGTGCTCTCGCTCCGCGGTGCGGACGGCTGGCGCTCGTGCGATCTGGGGACGGTGCAGGCGACGCCGGAAGGTGTCGCCAGCGATGATCCCATGTACCCGCTCTTCTCGAACGACCTCTCGGGTGCGATCGTCCAGCAGGAAACCTTCAACTCCACGCGGCTCTCTGAAGAAGCGTCAGAACGCACACCCTACGTCGAGGCGCTGGGCGCGTGCGAAGCCGAGCCGCGTTTCACCCCGCTTGCGACCGCCAAGGAACCGTTCGCCGACGTCACGTCCGGACTTCCCTTTGGCGGCGAAGCGACCGTGCCGGCTGTGAAGCTTGTGACCGCGAGCCCGAATCTCGATCACGTGATCTTGATCTCGACGGTGCAGTTGACCAAGACCCATACGCCTCCCGGTCAGCAGGAGCTGTACGAGTGGTCGGCCGACGCGCCGCCGGCGGAACGCCTGCAACTGATCAGCGAGCTGCCGCTCGAAGAACTCGGCAACGCAGACGGCCTACATGCTGTCTCTGACGACGGTACGCGCGTTTTCTGGCCGGAGAGTGCGGGTCAGACGTTCATGCGTGACACGGTCGCCGGCGGAAAGGGCGAAACGATCGCGCTCGGAGGAATATTTCAGTTCGCCACCGGTGAAATCACGGGGTCGACCCGCGCGTCGAAGGCGTTTCTTACAGAAAATAATCAGCTGTACGAGTGCGAAATCGCGGAAGCAGCGGGAAAAGTGCAATGCAATCGCACGAGCCTGACGCCCACAGGTGCGGAAGTGTTGGGCAATGTGAGCGTGAGCGAAGACGG